>JAPPDF010000009.1 GCA_028875575.1 Acidobacteriota bacterium | reverse complement strand
TGGAGGGGGAGTCGGTGAGACAAGGGCTTCGCCCGCAGTCGAACCGGTGGGGGGGCGGAATCGGCGAGATCGCCAGATAGGAGCCTCCCCCCGCAGTCGAGCCGGTGGGGGGCCAACACCCGCCTGACCTACAAGGATCACTTACATGGGAGCCTATTGCAGAATTCGGGAGGGGGACGTTTACCGGAAATGGCCACAAAGGGCACAAAAACACAATTTGTGCCTTTTGTGCCGTTTGTGGTTAGACAGCATTTTTCACCGGTTCGCACTCAATATTGAAAAGGCAGAACCTCAGGTTTGCCGGCAAGATGAGCTGCCACGCTGCGAATTTTGCAAAAAGCTCATCGATGCACCGGATATACAGGATTCGGTCTTGGAAGTCCGGAGTCTTGTAGTGGTGGGCACGAGTGTATCCACAACGGATCATCGCCCGGCTCGGCTCGTCCTGCAACAACTTCCCGTCCTGTTAATCCTGTGCAACCTGTGCATCGATGTTTTTAGTTTCTTACTCATCAACCAGTTTATTGGTGTTCATTCGTGTCCATTCGTGGTTCGCCGTTTTCCTTTGTGGATAACCCCCACCATGCGTTTCAGCTTTGGGTGCGGCAGCCTCTCGTCCTGTTTATCCTGTTGATCCTGCGTATGCATGTTTCTATCCTTATTGCCTGCAGCCGTGACTGCGGCACAAATAAAGTTATGTTGAAAGCGCAACACCAGGAAGCGTGCGACAAGATGGTCGAATTCCCGAAGATGTTTCGCGTCCGGCAACACTTCGAGGGACCCGAACTGGCTGACCCCGCCGGAGCAGTCGAATCCGAGCTGGCCGGTCTCTCGCTGAGAGAACGGGTCAGGCCCGGCCAGTCGGTGGCCATTACCGCCGGAAGCCGGGGGATCGCCAACATCGGCCGGATCCTGCAGGCCGCGGTGCGACACTTCCGGCAGCTCGGCGCCGACCCCTTCATCGTCCCCGCCATGGGAAGCCACGGCGGCGGAACCGCCCAGGGACAGCGCAGGATCCTCGAGTCCTACGGGATCACCGAGGCCTTCTGCGGCTGCCCCATCCGATCCAGCATGGATACCGTGGTGGTCTGCCGGGCCGCCGAGGGCTTTCCCGTCCATTTCGACAAGCAGGCCTACCAGGCCGACCACGTGGTGGTCTGCAATCGGGTGAAGCCCCACACGCTCTTCACCGGCGAAGTCGAGAGCGGCCTCATGAAGATGATGCTGATCGGGCTGGGCAAGCACGACGGAGCCCGAGTCTACCATCGCGCCATCAAGGACCACAGCTTCGGACAGATCGTCGGAAGCGTTGCCCGGGAGGTCCTTTCGAAGTGCTCCATTCTGGCCGGGCTGGCCGTGGTGGAAAACAGCTACGGGCGAACCGCCAAAATCCAGGCCCTCCGGACCGAGGCTCTGCTGGAGGGAGAGAAGACGCTGCTCCGCCAGGCAAGGCGCTGGATGCCCCGACTTCCCTTCGACGCGGCAGACATTCTGCTGGTGGACGAGATCGGCAAGAACATCAGCGGTTCGGGGCTTGACCTGAACGTGGTGGGCCGCAAGCACCTGTGGCACAGGCCGGCCGAGAAGGAGGTCCCCAAGATCCGAGTGATCGCGATCAGGGACCTGAGCTCCCTGACCCACGGCAGCGCCGTCGGCATCGGGACGATCGAGTTCTGCCGCCGCCGAGCCCTGGAAAAGATGGACGTGGGCATGACCCGGGTCAATGCCCTGACCGGAGGGTTCACCATGGAAGCCATGATTCCCCTGGACTACCCCACCGATCGCGAAATGCTCCAGGTGATGCTGTCCCAGATCGGTCTCACCGAGCCTCCCGACGCCAGGCTGCTCTGGATTCGCAACACCATGGCCCTGTCCGAGATCGAATGTTCGGCCGCCTACCTCGAGGAAGCTTGCGCGCGCAAGGATCTTGCCATTCTCTGCGAACCCCGCCCTCTTCCCTTCAATGCCGAGGGAAACCTGGACGACAGCCACATGCAGGCCGGCGTCCGACTCCCGGCGGCGGCACAGTCCGGGTCATAGGCGGCGGGACGGGCAACTTTCAGGCACGCCCAAAACCGCTTGCCAAGTTCCCGAACCGCTCGGTAACATCCCTCCCACCGGCGGGAACCGAAGATCGCTCCTACCGGTGGCTCTCTGCAGCAATGGGCCTGTAGCTCAGCAGGATAGAGCAGCGGTTTCCTAAACCGAAGGTCGGGGGTTCGAATCCCTCCAGGCCTACCACCACCATTGCCAAATTAGTCCAATGCCTTCATTGGAAACGCGCAATGCCCTCGCATGAGCCCGTGACGGCGAAAGCTCCGCTACGCAATCTGGCGTCGGAACTTCGCACGGACATCGTGTCGGAGAGGGCCGTTCCGGCGCTGTCGGCCGGCATCACCTCGGGCCTCGGGCTGCTGGTGGCCCGGATCGCCTACGGGAGCCTCATATTCTCCGAGGCGCTGGCTTTATATTCCTCCCGGGGCGTCGGCCTGGTGTTGTTCGGAAACTTCGCCGCCTGCCCGGCGCTGGCTGGAGGAGCACGAGGAGCAGCCTGCATTCAAGCTGTATCGATACCTGCTCGCCGGACGCTTCGAGGCCGAGCCGGACGCCTCCCCGCCGGAACAGGAAGCGGGACCAGGGTCCGGTTCCCAATCGGATTCCCTTTCATGAAGAGATTCAAACCGCGTCACCGGGCCGGCGGGGCCAGTTCGATGGACGGCCGTTCCAGGGGTACGGCCGAGGCCTTGCCCTCGCGAATCCTGTAGAACCCGTCCAGTGAGAGATTGGATAGGGTCTGCGTCTTGCCGGTCACGGGCCAGTAGACTTCCACTGCCTTGATTCCGGTTGCCCGGCCCAGTCCGATTTCCTGCTGCAGGCTGGAGGCCCCGAAGCTCCCTCCGCTGGAAACGGTGGCGTGGATCTCCCTGTCTCCGTCCTCGGTCTCGACCGTCACCTTGATGCGCGCACCCAGGGCCATCCGGTTGGTCCTGACTCCTTCCAGGAGAAGAGTGATCCAGCGGTTGCCGTGCCCCGGATTGAGGAAGAGCAGGTTCTGGTAGACATCCCCGGCATACCACCCCCCCATCACCGTGTAGATGTCCTGGTCGCCATCGTTGTCGATATCCCCGAAGGAGACACCGTGGCCCTTCTGCAGATGGCCGAATCCCCCCGAGGTGGTGACGTTCTGGAAGACCTTCCCCTGGTGGTTGCGGAACATCTGATTGGGAATGAGCGTCCGCAGGTCGGGCTCTCCCGTGCCCAGGTAGCAGTCCGGGAATCCGTCGTTGTCCAGGTCCCCGAAATTGGCTCCCATGGTCAGCAGCGCCTGCTCAAGCCCCGCTTCCCGGGAGACATCCCGGAAGGTCCCGTCCCCGTTGTTGCGGAAGAGGCGTGAGAACTCGCCCCGGTGGGGCAGTCCCAGGAAGGCCTTGACCGCCTCCTCCAGCGAGCCCGAGAAATCGGGCTTGAGCGAATAGCCGGCCACGAACAGGTCCTGCCACCCGTCGTTGTCGTAGTCCCAGAACCAAGTGGCGAAGCTCTTGCGGGGTTCCCCGACCCCGGCCTGTCGGCTCACTTCCACGAATCTCCAGGGCGGCTTCCCTTCGGCGTCCTCCCCGGTGGAGGACCCGGGGCCGTCATTGCGATAGAGCAGGTTGCCGGCGTCCATGCGCGACAGGTAGAGGTCCGGGTCTCCGTCGTTGTCGTAATCCCCCCAGGCCGCCCCCTTGACATAGCCGGCCCGGGCCAGTCCCAGGGATGGGGCCAGGTTGGTGAAGGTTCCGTCCCCGTTGTTGCGATAGAGCTCGCAGGGATGAATGTGGCTGCCGGTGGATTCGTTGCCGATGAACAGGTCCAGCCGGCCGTCGTTGTCATAGTCGGCCCAGGCGGCTGCCTGTGTGGGGTGGTAGCTGAGCAGGCCTGCCGCCTCGGTGACATCCTCGAAGGTGCCGTCGCCGTTATTGCGCAGCAGGGAGTTGGGATGGTCCCCCAGGCCCTGCAGCCAGGCCCCCCGCAGTACCAGCACGTCCGGATAGCCGTCGTTGTCGTAGTCGGCCTGTGAGATGTTGAGGCCGCCGACCTGTCCTTCCAGGCCGGCGGCCCGGGTGCGGTCGCTGAAGGTGCCGTCGCCGTTGTTGCGAAAGTAGCGCAGCGGGTCCCGCATCCCCCAGGAGGAAGCCATGATGTCCAGGGAGCCGTCCCGGTCGAAGTCTTCCAGGATGCTGCCCCCGGACAGCGCCGTGACATCCACGCCCAGCCGGGGCGCGACTTCCCGGAAATGCCCGATATCGTAGTCGGAGGCCAGGATGTCCGCCGGGATGACCCATTGCGGGGCGACCTTGGCGGGGTGTTCCCCCAGGGTCATGTGGGCCAGGTTGAGCAGCCAGCGAAACCCCAGATGGCCGGGCTCCTCCGACAAAAGCTGGAGCAGGACAGGAATGGCCCCCCGGGAGCCCCGCTGCAGCCGATGCCGGCCGGATTCCCGCACGGGAAGAAAACAGGAGTGTTCTCCGTGGGCGGCGATGCAGTTCTCCTGCTCGCCCAGCCGCAGCCAGGAGACCGCCAGCAGGTCCCGGATCACGGTGGCGGTTTCCCGCGACAGTTGCCACGGCTGCCTCCCGACCCGGGCCTGCAGATCCGTCAACTCCTGGATGGCAGCCTGGCTCTGCCCGTTCCTCACAAGCTTCAGCGCCAACTGAAGCCGCAGGCCCATTTGCTGGCGGGGATCGTCGACGGCCTGCAGGCGCCGGCGCAGTTGCGCCACCGCCAGGGTGTTCATGGGGTGATCGGAAAAGAAGTCGGCGTTGCGGGCCAGTTGGGCCAGCCGTGAAGCCATGCGCCGGGTGCCGGGCCCGACCTCAGCCGCGAGATCGCCTTGAAGGCACGAGACGGCCACCAGGAAGCTCAGCAGGGCGGCGATCGGGAATCTCTCGGACATGGCGGGCTACTCCGCTTCCGGGCGGGTCCCGGGGGCAGTCGAGTACTGGGAGGCGCGACCCTCGGTGACCTGCAGGATTCGATTGGCGGGTATGTCCCTGAGGACTTCGTCTTTTCCGCTGGGCCAGCGGATCCGGATCTCCTCCACCCTGGCCACCTCCCCCAACCCGAAGTGGGCGCGCGGGTCGCCGGCCGACAGATAGCTTCCCCCGCCCGTGATCTGGTCGGTCTGCCGCCCCTCTGCCGTGGTGAGGGTCAAGCGGGTCCCGACGGCGTCGCGGCTGCTGTCGGTCCCGGTCAAGCGGAGCTGGATCCAGTTCTTGCGGGCCCCGACCCGGTTGATGAGCAGGGCCGGCTCTGCCCCGCAGTTGCTGACGAGGACGTCGATGTCGCCGTCATTGTCGATATCTCCCAGGGCCGCGCCCCGGCCTACCCGCGCCTGCCGGGATGACCATCGGTAGAAGGGCTCGTGCTCCAGGAATCTCCCTCCCCGGTTTTCGAACAACTGATCGGGCTGGGGGTGGGAGAGGTCGGGCTGGATCCGTTCGATGTTGTCCACCACGTGTCCGTTGACCACCAGCAGGTCCCGGTCCCCGTCGTTGTCGAAGTCCAGAAAGCCGGCGCCGAAACCCAGCAGGAAGCGGTCTTTCCGCGCCAGGCCCGACCTCCAGCGCTCGTCCCCGAACAGCCAGTTTCCCTGGTAGCGGTAGAGCGCGTTGGTCTCCAGGTCGTAGTTGGTCACGACAATGTCCAGGAGGCGGTCCCCATCGTAGTCGGCCGCATCCACCCCCATCCCTGCTTCGGCCTGGGCCTGGCTGTTGTAGCCGGTCCCAGAAAGAAGCGTCACGTCGGCAAAGGTCCCGTCCCCGTTATTCTTCAACAGGATGTTGCGCACGGAGTCGTTGGCCACGTAAAGGTCGACCCAGCCGTCCTGGTCGAAATCGGCCGCCACCACTCCCAGGCCCTTGCCCTCGGGGTTCAGAACGCCGCTGGACCGGCTGACGTCGCGGAACCGGCCATCGCCCAGGTTCCGGTAAAGACGGTCGGCCACCCCGGCATAGTGGCGCGGATGGCAATAGGCCCGAATCCCCTTCATCTCGCAGGGCGGATTGCGCTCGAAGCTCGCATCCAGATAGTTCACCACGTAAAGGTCGGGAGCTCCGTCCCGGTCGTAATCGAAGAAGGCGGCGCTGGTGCTCCATTCGGCGCCGGCAACGCCCGCCCGGGGGGTGACGTCGCTGAAGGTGCCGTCGCCGTCGTTGCGGTAGAGCCGGTTGGGACCGAAATTGGTGAGGTAGAGATCGGGGTCCCCGTCGTTGTCGTAGTCGCCCACGGCGACTCCCATGCCGTAATCGGCCGTCGGTTCCAGGCCGGCTTCAAGGGTCACCTCCTCCAGGCGCCCGCCGCCCAGGTTGCGATAGAGCGCGTGGGGTCTAGGCTCGAACGGCGGCGAGTCCGGCGTGCGGCCGCCGTTGATTAGCAGCACGTCCAGCCTGCCGTCGCCGTCGTAGTCCAGCAGCCCGCAACCCGATCCCATGGTCTCCACCAGGTGCTTCTGGGCCGAGGCGCCATTCTGGTGGCGAAAATCGATGCCCATCGTCCGGGTCCGGTCGCTGAAAGGCGCGGCCGGGTCCGCCGGAAGGGCATCGCCAGGGGGGGGCGGAGAACACAGGAAGGTCAGGACCGTGCCGGTCCGCAGGATAGTGGAGAGTGAGGAGTGGAGGGTGGGGAGTGATTTGATCGATGCGAGAAGCATGTCGCTGATCTCGGCGGAGTCTCTCAAAAAGGCACAGTCAAATCGTCAGGCGCTTGACTGTGCCCGGAACGCTTTACTCAACATTAGTCGTTATTCACTAACCACTTAGAGGCGTGGGCGCGGCAAGACAGGTGCGGCCGCCGCAGGCCGCTCGGAAACCCGGGGCGACCCACCCGACAGACCGGAATTCTAGCACGGCCAGTGCGCCGCAGCCTGGCGCCGCCCATTGAAAAAAAATCGGGTTGGGGTTAACCTTGCAAAGTTGAACGAAGCACCTGCCGCAGGAGGTGTTCTCCTGAGCAGCGGAAGGCGATTCTTGCCGTAGAGGATGCACCTTCAAATTCGCAGTTCACCCCGCGCACAACCCTTTCCATGGCCCCCTGGACAGCCCGGCGCGAGCCCGCATTTCTCACCGGTGGATGCGGAGATGACGTCCGGAGCGCCGGTGGAGCAACCTGAGATGGGTTTCGGAACCGGCGCCGTGAACCGGAATTTGGTGTCGCCGTCATGACAGAAGCCGACTCCCCACCCATGATCGAGGCCCAGGGGTTGAGCAAGATCTTTGGGACCTTTGCCGCGCTGCAGGACGTCTCCTTCTCGATTCCCCGCGGACAGGTGGCCGCCTTCCTGGGCCCCAACGGGGCCGGCAAGTCGACCACGCTGCGGATCCTGACCGGCTATCTCACACCCACCGCCGGCGTTGCCCGCATTGCGGGGCGGGATGTCTCGCGCTACCGCATCGAAGCGGCAGCCCGGATCGGGTATCTTCCGGAAAACGGTCCTCTCTATCCGGAGATGACTCCTCTGGAGCTGCTGCGGTTCTTCGGCGAGGCCCGGGGGCTGACGCGGGATCGGCTCGACGCGCGCATCGAGGCCGTGGTTGAGCAATGCCGCCTGGAAGCCGTCCTGGAAAAGAGCGTCTACAAGCTCTCCAAGGGCTATCGCCAGCGCCTGGGAATGGCCCAGGTCCTGCTCCACGAGCCCGACATCCTCATCATGGACGAGCCCACCAGCGGCCTGGATCCCAACCAGATCCGCGAGGTTCGGGAGTTGATCCGGCACTTGGGCAAAACCAGGACGGTGCTGCTTTCGACCCACATCCTCCAGGAAGTGGAAGCCGTGGCCGACCACGTCATTCTCATTCACGAGGGCCGAATCGTCTTTGACGGCACGCCCGGGGAGATGGCGGCCGGGACCAGCCTGGCCGAGGCCTTTTACCGCCTGACGGGCAGGAACGGCAGGGAGGCGCCCGAACCGGAAGTCTCCGCTGCAAGTCCGCATGGTCCGACCCCCTCGGAGGAAACGGTCCGGGGCGCCGTGCCCGAACCGGATCCGGAGACAAGGGAGACGCAAGCGTGAAGAGTCATTGGCAGCTTGCCAGGGTCGTCTGCAAGCGGGAACTGACCGGCTATTTCAGCAGCCCTACCGGTTACGTCTTCATTACCCTCTTCGTCTTCCTGAGCGCCCTGGCGGCCTTCTGGCAGGACGGGTTCTTCGCCGCCAACCTGGCCAATCTGGACCAGCTCAACCGCGTCTTCCCCTACCTTCTGGTCTTTCTGATTCCCTCCATCACCATGAACATCTGGGCCGAGGAGAAGCGCAACGGAACCGACGAGCTGCTGCTGACCCTTCCGGCCACCGACTTCGGCATCGTGCTGGGCAAATATCTGGCTGCCGCCGGCATCTACACCGTGGCCCTCTTCTTTTCCCTGACCCACGTGCTGGTGCTGGGATGGCTGGGCAACCCGGACCCCGGCCTGATGGCCGCCACCTACCTGGGCTACTGGCTCATGGGAGTGGCGCTGCTGGCTCTGGGAATGGTCGGGTCCCTCTTGACCGACAACATCACCGTGGCCTTCATCCTGGGCGCCCTGCTCTGCGCCGTTCCCGTCTTCATCGACCATGCAGGCACCGTCCTGACCGGGGGCGCCGAACGGCTGGTGGCCGGTTTCTCCTTCAACCACCAATTCCAGGACCTGGCCTCGGGAGTGGTCTCCCTTTCCTCGGTGGTCTACTTCCTCGCCTTTGCGGCCGCCATGGTCTATCTCAACGTGGAGCTGCTGGGACGGCGCCACTGGCCCACCGGCCGACAGGCCCCGGCCATGGGCGCCCACCTGCTGGTGCGGGGGCTGGCTCTGGTGGTCGGCCTGGCCGGACTGACGCTGGTGCTGGACCGCCTGGGAGGACGGGTTGACCTCACTGCCGAACGGATCCATTCGCTCTCGCCCGACACGCGAGCGCTGATCGAGGGGCTGGATCCGGGCCGGCCGGTCTTCATTCAGGCTTACCTGAGCCCGGAGGTGCCCCGCAGCTACCTTCCCACTCGAAACAACCTGATCAATCTGCTCCGGGAGTTGTCTGCCCTCGGCGGTAACCGCCTGCAGACCCGGATCGTGGAGACCGAAAGGTACACGCCGCAGGCCCGTGAAGCCCAGGAGCGTTTCGACATCCGACCGCGGCAGGTGCCCGCGTCCCGGCGGAGCTCGGGAACACCCGACGAGATCTTCCTGGGCATCGCCTTCAACTGCGGCCCCGAGGAATTCGTCGTCCCCTTCCTGGATCCCGGATTGCCGGTGGAATACGAGCTGATGCGCTCCATTCGGGTGGTGTCGCGGGCGGAACGCAGAAGGGTCGGCATCCTGGAGACGGGAGCCAAACTCTTCGGCGGATTCGACTTCCAGTCCCGCCAGCATTCCACCGACTGGGCCATCGTGGCCGAGTTGCGAAAACAGTACCAGGTGGAAAGGGTGCAGCCCGGCCAGGACTACCCGAAGAACCTGGACGCCCTGATGGTGGTGTTGCCCAACACCCTGGAGCAGGACCAGGTAGGCCGGCTGACCGATTACGTCAAGGAGGGAAATCCGACCCTGATCCTGGTGGATCCCCTGCCGGCATTCAATCCCGAGCTCTCGGCGCAACCGATGCCTCAGGGGCCCTTTCGCCAGGGCCCACCGCCCAGGAAGCCGGCTGACCTCCAGCCGCTGATGGAGATGCTGGGAGTGGACTGGGACCCGGGCCGCATTGCCTGGGACAAGTACAATCCCCATCCGCAATTCCGCTCCCTTCCCCCGGAAGTCATCTTTCTGGGCGTCGCCGGGGGCGAGAACCCTCCCTTCAATCCGGACGAAGCCATCACTTCCGGGCTTCAGGAACTGGTTGCGATCTACCCTGGCTCGATCAAGCTCGCGGCCGGCAGCCGCACCACGCTGACCCCACTGCTTCAAACCGGCGCCGATTCCGGACTTACCGACTGGAATCGGCTGATGCAACGCTCACTGTTCGGGTTTCAGATGGCCGCCAATCTCCCCCACGAACCCGATCCCGACCGCTACACCCTGGCCGCCCGCCTGACCGGAATAGCTCCGGACCAGCCGGTTCGGGCCATCCTGATCACCGATGTCGACCTGATGGGGGAGCAGTTCTTTTCCATCCGGCGCCAAGGCATTGAAACCCTGCAGTTCGACAACGTGACCTTCCTGCTGAACGCCGTGGACCAACTGGTGGGCGATGAGTCCTTCATCGCCCTGCGCAAGCGCCGCAGGCGGCATCGCACCCTGGAGGCCGTGGAATCTCGAACCAGGGTGTACGAGGAGCGGCGCCTGGACGAGACCCGGCAGGCCGAGGCCACGGCGGCCCAGCGTCTGCAGGAGGCCCAAGCCAGGCTGGATCGGGCGGTAGAGGCGCTGCGCCAGCGGCGGGACCTGGACGAACAGACCAAGCGCATCATGATCGCCAACCAGGAAAAGGCCGAGAACCGTCGCCTGGCCGTGGCCCGGACCAACATCGAAGAGGAAAAGCAGCGGCTGATCGGCAAGAGCCGCGCCGACATGGAGTCTTCCATCCGGGACATCCAGAACGCCATCAAGTTCCTGGCAGCGGCCCTGCCGCCGGTTCCAGCCTTTGCGCTCTTCCTGGTGGTGTCGGTGCGCAGGCTGCGCCGGGAAAAGATCGGCGTGGGGGCCGACCGCCTGGTGGAATAGGCAACGTCCGATGGAACCGAAAGGCAATTCTCACCCCGAGGTAGAACAGCCATGACCGAATGGTTGAGAACCGGAATTTTCTGCGTGCTGGCCGTGGCCATTTCCACGGCCGCGGTGCTGGTCGATCCCGGCCGAAGAACTTCCGGGATCTTTGACGATCAGGGGGAGCCTTTCTATCCGGAGTTTGCCGATCCCCAGGCCCCCAAGACCATCGAGGTCATCGACTACGACGAATCCACCGCCACCGCCAGCCCCCTGAAGGTGGAGTTCAAGGACAACAAGTGGGGCATCCCCTCCCACCACGACTATCCGGCCGATGCCGAAAACCGCCTGGCCGACACGGCCGCGGCGCTCATGGCCCTCAGGAAGGACATCGTGGTATCCGAACGCATCGAGGATCACGGCCGCTATGGAGTGATCGACCCACTGGACGACCGAACCGCCAGTCTGGCCGGCCGCGGGAAACGAGTGACCCTCAAGGACGAAAACGATCGGGTTCTGGCCGACTTCGTGATCGGCAAGCCGGCCGAGGGCAGATCCGGCTACCGCTACATGAGGGTCCCCGCCCGGCGGCGGACCTATTCGGTCAAGACCGACGCCCGGGTGTCTTCCAGGTTCGAGGACTGGATCGAGACGGATCTGCTCAAGCTGAACGCCGGAGACATCCGCAAGGTCACCATCAACAGCTACTCCATCAACGAGCGGCTGGGAAGGCTGGAGAATACCGAGCGCACGGTACTCACCAAGCGGAAAGACCGCTGGCGGATGGGCCGCCGCAGGCTGCGGGGCAAGAAGATCGATGCCCTGACCGAGGCGCTGGACAATCTGCGCATCGTCGATGTCCAGCCCAAGCCCGAGAATCTGACCCGGGACCTCAAGACCCCCGAAGGCATACGGCTGTCCATGGAGTCGGTCCTCTCCCTGCGTGGCAAGGGCTTTTTCATCACTCCTTTGGGCCAGCTCCTTTCCAATGAGGGAGAGATCCTGGTGGAAACGGCCAACGGGATCCAATACACGCTACGCTTCGGCGAGGTGGCGCCCGGCGGAACAGGTGCCCCGGCGGCGTCTTCCGAGAAGGAAGGAGCGCAGGCGTCCCAGGCCGACGGGACGGATGAGCGCCGCTATCTGTTTATCACCGTCGACTACAGCGCCGCTCGGGCCCGAAGGTACGCCGACGGGGAAACTCCCGGCGAGGAGGGCCGGACCCTGGAGCGCGAGCTGCGTCATCGCTTTGCCGACTGGTACTACATCATCTCGGGCGCGGACTTCGGCAATCTGCGGCCCAGCCGCCGGGAACTTACTCGCGGGTAGCCGTTCCGCCGGAGTTGGGAGCCGCCGGCCCCATTGGAACGGGGTCTCCCAAATGGGATAGACTTTATGGAGACCATGAGTGAAAAAAAGCAGGTCTACAAGATTTCGTTTCTGAACGAGGGCAAGGTCTACGAGATCTACGCCAATCGGGTGAGCCAGGGCGGACTGTTCGGCTTCGTGGAAGTCGAACAGCTGCTTTTCGATCAGAAAACCTCCGTGGTTGTCGATCCCTCCGAGGAAACGCTGCGCACCGTATTCGAGGGGGTGCGGCGGACCTATATCCCTCTCCACTCGGTGATCCGCATCGACGAAGTGGAGAAAAGAGGCACCGGCAAAATTCACGAACTGCCCGACCGGGAGGGGAAAATTCATCCGATGCCCACCACCATCTACACACCGGTCAAGAAGGATTCCTGAGCGTAGCCAAGTAGGCCTTCATTCCTTACCACAGGCGTGCGCGCCCGAATACCCGCCGCCGCATCAGCCTTTGCCCGGCGGCCCGGCTTCTGCGTGCGAGACAAGGGCGCGGCCCGCAGTCGAGCCGGTGGCGGGCAAACGCGGCGTTGCGTGAGTGAAGTTCAGCGGTCCGTGGGCGGTGTTGTTATGCAATGCCTGTGCGTTCCGGGGGGCGCCCGTAATTCGCCGCCGACGCGACGACAGCGGGTACACGTGGCGGGGGGCGGCGTTTCTTTGGGGAAGCAATGCGTTTCCGAACGGGAGCTTCCTGTTCGCCGCATTCGCGGCTAGGTTGGCGCAGAACCCACACGACCCCGGGCTGCCGCCCGGGGCCACCCTGAGCCGCAGCTACGCAGCTCTATAAGGATGGCCCGTAGGTGCGTCTCGCCGGGTAACCCACGTCAACCGCAGCTTCGCAGCTCTCCCCGAACTCGCAATGCTGCAAGGGGAAACGTGCTTGTTTTTTGGAATATTTCCCCGGGCGTCAGTTCGGAGATTCCAGTCGAGCTGTAGGCGTCGGCCCATTGGACAACGTCGCCTACTCTCGCCCGGGAATCAGGCAAGGAGGTTGTTGCAGGCCTTTTGCGAGTCCCCCTCCTGGGGAGAGTGATAGCAGGGGCTTTTAAAGGATGTATTGCGAAATCGGGGGGCAGACGCTCGAAGATAATCAGTTGAAAAATCCTATCCGCTGGCAGTGTTGTGGGTTAAGGGGGAGCTGCGAAGCTGCGGTTGGCGTGGGTTGCCCGGCAAGACGCCACCTACGAGCCATCCTTACAGAGCAGCGTAGCTGCGGCCTAGGGTAGCCCCGGGTGGAAACCCGGGGTCGTTGGAATTCCGCGCAAACCCAGCCGCGAATGCGGCGCATTAAGAGCTGCGTTTCCGAACCCACAGCCACCCAGGGGCTCCGCCCGCAGTCGAACCGGTGGGGACCGACACGGTGTCCCGAAGCCCGTTCCAGCGGCGGTATTTGAATTCTCTGTTGCAACCACTTTCGAGTGGTCATTTGGTTGACAGGCGCGGGCCGGATGGAATAGGGTTTAGAGTGTATTTGTATATCTACAAGAGTAGCAAGGAGTAGTGTCGATGAAATGGCGCGCGGTTGCGGTTTCACTGGGGTCGGTTCTGGCCATTTTGGCCGGTAGCCATATCCTGGGAGAGTCCCCTGTCGATTTTGAGAGAGACGTACAGCCCGTTCTGCAGGAAAAGTGTCTCGCCTGTCACACCGCCGCCGCGGCCCAGAGCGGTCTGGTCATGGAATCGATCGAGGCCATGCTCACGGGGGGCGAGAAATCCGGCCCCTCGATCCTGGCCGGAAACAGCGCCGGGAGTCCCCTGGTCCAGCATCTCCGGGGAGAACTGGAGCCCCGGATGCCGGTGGGAGGCGACCCGCTCCCGGAAGCCCAGATCGCCCTGATCGCCAAGTGGATCGACCAGATGGCGCCTCCGGCAGATCAGGCCGGGGCCGGCCAAATCGCTTCCTCCCAGGATTTCGAAACCCACGTCAAGCCGCTGCTGGAGCAGAACTGCGAAGCCTGCCACGGCACCCAGACCCACCAAAGCGGGTTGGTGGTGGAGACGGTCACAGCTCTTTTGAAGGGCGGCGCCATCCAGGGACCGGCCATCGTTGCCGGCAACAGTGAGGAAAGCCCGCTGATACAGCGCCTGCGCGGCACTCGCTCCCCTCGGATGCCCATGAACGGGCAACCCCTTTCCGAGGAGCAGATCGGTCACATCGCCCGTTGGATCGATCAGTTGGATCCTGCCCTGGTGGCCGAGGCTGCAGAGGATTCCACCAAGACGAGGTGGCCCTGGACTCCCGTCATCCAACCCGAGGTCCCCGCGGTCAGAAACAAGGAATGGGTGAGAAACCCGATCGATGCCTTCATGCTGGCCAAGCTGGAAAAACAGCAACTGGAACCGGCCGGAGCGGTTTCTCCGCGCGGGTTGCTGCGGCGCCTCTACTTCGGTCTGATCGGTCTTCCCCCGACGCCCGAAGTCATGGAGCGATTCCTGGCCGAGCCTTCTCCTGAGGCCTACAGGCAGGAGGTGGAGAAGCTGCTGGCCGATTCCCGCTACGGGGAACACTGGGGCCGGCACTGGCTGGACTTGGCGCGCTATTCCGACACCCGCGGCGGCGCCATCGACGACCCCCAACCCCATCTGTGGCGATACCGCGACTACGTCATCCGGGCCTTCAACCAGGACCGTCCCTACGACCGCTTCATCAAGGAGCAACTGGCGGGAGACGCCTTCCGGGCCTTCGGGGACGAGGGCAAGCTGGGACTGGGCTTTCTCGGTTTATGGGTCAAGGTTGAAGCCTCGGGGGAGCAGGGGCGGCGAAATTACATGACAGACGTGGTCAACACCACCAGTTCCGTATTCATGGGACTGACCCTGGGATGCGCCCAGTGCCATGACCACAAGTACGACCCGCTTCCTCAAGCCGATTACTTCCGGATCGAAGCCTTCTTTTCGCCGATAAATTTCGATAAACAGGATATGGCATTCCACCAGTACGAAATGCCGCTGCAGGACCCGGAGCGCTGGGAAGCCCGCAAGAAGGCCTGGAAGGATCACCTAGAAAAGATCAAGAAGAACGCCAAGGCCTTCAAAAAGGAGATTTCCGACCGGCAAATCGAGCACCAGTTGCTGGTCAACCCCCAGGACCTCAAGGACTGGGCCCATGCCGACCAGAAGAAGATCCCCTTCCCCAAGGACACTTTGCGCACCGCTGAAGAGAAGGAACGGTCACGCAGGATCGAACTCATGACCGGCCGCTTCGCCAACCCCAACGTCGACGGCTACTACGACCCCAAGGCCTACATAGTGAGGGATTCGTCCCTCCAGCACAACGTCGCCACCTACGTGCTGACCGGGGGCAACTGGAGACTGCGGGCCGAGCAGGTGCAGCCCGGATTCCTGAGCGCCATTACGGGCAACTCCGACCCGGTCGACATGGACGGCCTGGTGGGCAGCCGCCGGCAACTGCTGGCCAAGTGGATCGCCAGCCGGGAAAATCCCCTGACGGCCCGGGTGATGGTCAACCGCATCTGGCAATACCACTTCGGCAAGGGCCTGGTGGCCACCCCCAGCGATTTCGGCTCCAACGGCAGCGGAACCGTCCACCAGGACCTGGTCGACTGGCTGGCCTGGGAGTTCATGGAGAGCGGATGGAGCATCAAGGAGATCCACCGGCTGATCCTGGACTCGAACGTCTATGCGCTATCGATGGTTCATGACCGGTCCGAGGAATACGAAAAAGTGGACCCCAATAACCGCTACCTGTGGGTCCGAGACCCATTCCGCATCCCCGCGGAATCGCTGCGCGACACCATCCTGGCGGTCAGCGGCAAGCTGGAGCCGGCCATGGGCGGACCGCCCTTCTTCCCGGAGGAAAACCTGGAGCAGATGGCCCGGGCCGGAACCTGGTGGATATCCTCCGGCCAGCAGGAGGTCAACCGGCGCACCGTCTACATGATCCAGAGCCGCTCCTACCCGATCCCATTGATCAAGGTCTTCGACGGACCCAACCTGGACGAGAGCTGCGTGGTCCGGGGAAACACCACCGTGACGCCCCAGGTCTTTTCGCTGTTCAACGGCAAATTCCCCCACCGGCAGAGCCAGGCCATGGCGGAGCGCATTCGCTCCGAGGTGGGGCCGGACCCGCTCAAGCAGGTGGTCCGGGCCTTTCAACTGGCTTTCCAGCGGGATCCCTCACCAGCGGAAAAGACCCGGAGTCTGGCCTTCCTGACGGGATCCGGCGCGGCGCCCGAACAGGGGGAGCACCTCTCATTGAAACAGGTCTCCCTGGTTCAGAATGGCGAGCCCAGGCACAACGACAGGGGCCCGGGAGAGACAGGCTCGCTTGCGGACCTCTGTCTCATCCTTATCAACATGAACGAATTCGTCTACCTGGAGTAGGGGCGATTACCGCCAAGAGGAACGTATACATCCAACCTCGGAAGGAAGATCACAAGGAGTAACAGTCATCATGAGCAAGGGAGAGTTCGAATTCTGTAACCAAGTCGAGCAGTTCGACCCAAGGCTCGGTGAGATCGGCCGGAGAGATTTTGTCTACCGCTTCGGCAAGGGACTGGGAAGCCTGGCCCTCTCCTCGCTGCTCTTCAGCGACGGCCGGCTGGGTGCCGCCGCCCGGTCCGAGAACCCCCTGCTCCCCAAGAAACCCCACTTCACACCCAAGGCCAAGTCCTGCATCTTCATGTTCATGCAGGGAGCTCCCAGCCAGATGGACACCTTCGATCCCAAGCCCAAGCTGAACGAGCTCCACGGGAAACCCATCCTCCGCAAATATGGGAGCCTGGAAAAGCGGATGTACGTGGGCAGCCCCTTCACCTTCAAACGGCACGGGCAATCGGGCGTGGAGATGTCCGACATGTTCAACGAGCTGGGGACTTGCGCCGATGACATTGCGGTGGTGCGGGCCATGCACACCAGCTCGGAAGCCCATACCACGGCCACTTTCTTCATGAACACGGGCGTCACCATCCCGGGGAGTCCCTCGGTGGGGGCCTGGACCGTCTTCGGATTGGGAACCGAGAATCAGAACCTGCCGGCCTTCGTGGTGCTGCCCGACACCCGGACCCGGATTTTCGGCGGTCCCATCAACTGGGCCAACGGCTACCTGCCGGCGGCCACCCAGGGAACGCTGCTCAACTCGGAAGGGGACCCCATTGTCGACCTGAGCCCTCCGGCGGGCGTCACCACCCGGCGCCAGGAAAAGAACCTGGAGCTGCTGAACCAGCTCAATTCTCCCTACCTGGACGTCCATCCCAGGAACCCCAACCTTCTGGCCCGCATGAGGAACTACGAGCTGGCCTTCCGCATGCAGGCAGCGGTTCCCGAGAGCCTGGACCTGAACAGCGAGCCCCGGAAGATTCGGGAAATGTACGGCCTCGACAACAAGATCACCGAGCCCATGGCGCGCAAGTGCCTGATGGCCCGGCGCCTGGTGGAGCGCGGCGTGCGCTTCGTGCAGATCTACTGCGGCGGCTGGGATTCCCACGAGAACATCGCGGGAGAGCACAAGAAGCGGGGAATGGAGACCGACAGGCCCATCGCCGCCCTGCTCAAGGACCTCAAGCAGCGGGGCCTGTTCGACCAGACCCTGGTGGTCTGGGGAGGCGAATTCGGAAGGACCGCCGACAACACCATGGACTTCTTCCGAACCGGTCCCGGGCGCGACCACAACAAGAACGCCATGGTGATGTGGCTGGCCGGAGCCGGCATCAAGGGCGGGACGGTGGTGGGCGAAACCGACGAGCTGGGGATCAAGTGCGTCGAGGACGTCTACCACACCCACGACCTGCACGCCACCATGCTGGGGCTCATGGGCCTGGACGACATGCGCCTAACCTACTACCACTCCGGAAGATTCAAACGCCTGACCGACCTGGGCGGCAAGCAGATCAAGGAGGTTTTGGCTTAAGCCACTCCACCCGGAAGATCGTATCAATACAAAGGCCAGTCACGTTTTTGACTGGCCTTTTTCTTTGTTCTCTGCAGCCTGATCTTCACACTGAGCCTGACTGGCGAATAACGGCCGTCACGCGGTCCCGCTGCCGCCCGTCCGGGTGATCAGCTCCCGAAGGGCAGTCATGGTTTCGGTGTGTCGCCGGATGCTATCCCGCTCCTGTCGCTGCATGAGGTCAGACTGAAGCTTTGATCGGCTGTCGTTAGCCTGCACCATGCGAGAGATCCCGTAGTAGACAATGCCGATCTGTCCAACGCCTATGAGGATTGATGCTATTTCAAATGCGGTCATTTGAGTGTCTCCAATTAAATGATAAAGGAAGCGAGGCGTGAAGAAAAGGGCGGCGGATTAACCCGCCGCCCGCCGAACTATGGCGGCTCATCGTCATCCCCGCCGTTGGAGTCTTCGACCTGTTCCAGCTCGACAATCTGATAGTGGACTTGATCGGCGACCTTGACGAGAACCAGCAGGTCGTTGCGGCCGAAGCTCTGCGTCGTCTTCCATTGCCCTTCCACGTCGCGGTAGCGCCTCTAGAAGCTGACGTTGTAGCGGGCGCGCTCGCCATTGCTCTAGTTCTCCCAAATCGCGGCTTTGTCGGTTCCGATCCGTACGGTTGCCGTGGGTCTTTGGTTCGCCATATGCTGTTCCTCCTATCAACACAAATGGAGACCGCCCCATGCTGCTCCTCTCCTGGAACATCCACTTTCAATCGCTGCCCGGCCAACTCCAAAACGTTATCGAGGCGATCCGGTCCGTAAGCCCGGACATCCTGACCTTGCAGGAGGTAAAGACGAGCCTCGCGGACGATGTAGCGCACCGCCTCGCCGACATTGGTCTGGTCCACGCCCACTGCAGCGGCAAGAACGTCCCGCCCACGGCCATGCGCAAGCCGCCGCGGGTCGGAAGGTTGAAAAGGGTGAAGCCGAAAGACTACCAGTGCCTGATTGCAAGCCGCTGGCCGGTAACGGCCGCAGGCAGCCGCTGGCGCCGTAGTGCACCCTTTCCGGAACTACTGGCGCGAGCCAAGGTGTTCTTGCCCGACGGGCAGGAGATCGACCTGTTCACCGTCCACATCCCCAACGGTTCCGGCAACGGCTGGCGAAAGATCGACACTTTCAACGTGCTGTCGGCGGCGCTCCGCCGGGGAAATGACTCTCCCCGCATCCTGACCGGCGACTTCAATGAGCCCAAGCGATTCAGGCAGTCCGGACAGATCGTTCCCTTTGGGGAGAAGATTCACGAGGACAAGGGTACGTCCATCCGGGGCTACCACACCAAGTTCAAAGACCGGCGCCCAAATATGGAGCGGGTCAATGGTGTGCGTTCAGTCCTCGCGGGCGCATCCCAGCATGGTCTGCGCGATGCCTATCGCGACCGTCACGGCGTCGAAACAGCCACGCCCGTCACCCATAGGACGCTCAAGAACCCACGATGCTTCGACCACACGTTCGTCTCAAGGCACTTCGAGATCGTGGACTGCGGTTACTACCACGAATGGCGCAAAAAGAGGTGGAGCGATCACTCGGCCATGTGGACCAGGCTCAGCCTTCGCGAGAATGTCCCGGAATTGAGTGAATGGGAGGTCGATTGACCTGCCGCCGTTAATCCCACACCACCCGGAAGCGGCAAGCCCGGACGTGGGTGATGCCGTCCAGGGTGGCGTAATAGGTCATCAGCAGGCTCCCGTCGCTCAACAGCACCAGGTCGGGTGTTCCGAAGGTGAAGCGGTCCAGGGCTTCCCAAAGCCCTCCTGCATCCGCAACAGCCTCCTTCGGCGGGACCACCGACTCCCCCACCATGCGGTTCGCGACAGGATCCCACATCTGAATGGGACCCGATCCGGCCCAGTTTTCCCCGCCGTCCCGCGATCCCCAAAGTCGAATCCCCTCCGGCGGCAGACGATAGTTGGTGGCCGCCACCACCGAGCCGTCGGGAAGCACCACCGGCGCCGTCACCTGCCCCACGAATTCGATGTTCTCGGGCACCGTCCAGGTCTGTCCTCCATCCGAGGAATAAGAGCGGCGGACCTCGATGGTCTCCTCGGTGTCCTCTCGAAAGGTCCAGATCAGCGCCAGGATCCGTCCGTCAGGCAGGAGGTCGTAACGGGCGTCGCAGAGATTCAACTCCCCCGAGTGGTCGGCCGCCACCACGACGGAGGGATCAAAGGTCTGACCGTTGTCCCGCGAGAAAATCATGGCCGACCCGTTGGGCCCGGTGGGAGCCAGCTTGTACTCCAGGGGTATGCATATCGTGCCATCGGCCAGCGGGAAGGGCCGGGAGGTGACTCCCGCCGTGGGCAAGGTCGGATGGGGAACCGGCCGCGGTTCCGACCAGCTCTGCCCGCCGTCGGCGCTGCGCGTCACCAGGAGCGGATGCGGCAGGGCTCTTCCCTCCCGGCTGAACATGTAGACCCCCGGCTTCAATCCCTCGATGGACCCGAAAATTACCATCAAGTGCCCATCGGCGGTCTGACACAGGCCGGGGGAGACCAAGGTGGTGGGAGGGGTGCGCTTGAGACCGTCAAACACCACCCGCGGAGCCGACCAGGTCTCGCCCCGATCCTCGGAGGTCTGCATCAGCAGCAGGCTGTCGACGCTGTGCTTGCTCGATCCCTGCCGGTAAACGCAGCAGAGGGACCCGTCCTTGAGGCGGATGGAGAGCGGATAGGCGCAGGCGCTGCCGCTGTCGCCCGCGGCCAGGTTTGCGGAAACCGCCCGATCGGAAAGAATGTTGACCTTCATGGATGGAACCTCCGGTTCACAGTGTTTCAGGCAGATGTCAGGCTGCCGTCGGGCCTCACCCTCATGTAGTGTCCGCGAATGCGGGTCGGCGTGCGGTAGGCTTCATGGAAGACCACCAGCACCCGCCCATCCTTCATCTCGGTCATCCCCATCATCCCCGAACAAAGGGAGATGCGAGTTTCCCGAGACCAGCTCAAGCCCTCGTCGATACTGGTCTTCATGAAGATGCCGGAGCCCCGGCTGCCCATGATGAGCACCCCCGAGCTGTGACGCAGCAATTGGGGGCACTCGCCGGTGCAGTCGGAGGGCACCTGCCTGGACCAGGTGAGGCCCTTGTCCCTGGAGCGGCTCATCCACATGAAGGGAGACCGCAGGGTGCGGGCGAAGGCCACGATGCTGCCGTCGCCGCATTCCACTCCCATGCACTCGTTGCTGTCGAAGTTCTCGGGGTCGAGGTAGTAGGGGCCCGTCCAGGTCCTGCCGTCGTCGGTGGAGCGAATGGCCAGCGAGCGGTCTCGCCGCTCGGCGTTCGACTCCACGCTTCCACCCACCACCGTTTGCACGTGGTAGTAGAACTGAAGCAGGGTGCCGTCCGAGTATCGAGTCACAGGCGAGTAGGGACCGATCTTCCCTTCCCTGGCCGCGGCCTGCAACGGTTTCCCACTCACTTCCAAGGGCCGGGCCGGAGTCCAGGTTCGCCCACCGTCCTCCGAATAGGCCACCTTGGGGCCGGCAACCCCGGAGTTCCACTCGTAGGTGTAGAGGCAGGACAGGCGGCCGTCCTTGTGTCCGAAGAAAAAGCCCGGCCTGCCTCCGTCGGACAACTTGCTGACCAGGACCGGCTCCCCCCAGTTCCTGCCCTCGTCCCGAGACCGGACCAACAGAAAGTCGTTAAAGTCGTGCGGGGCCCCGTTGACACTCATCCACACCAGCAGGTCGCCTTCGGCCGTCCGGCAGACTCCAGGATAGGTCTGGTTGTCGCCATAGACCTTGCCCGGGTCCGGATAGGGATGAAAGTAGCGGGGATGCTCCTCGCCGGACCTACTCCAGGGGCTGTCCAGGCGGCCTCTCCTTCCCCGCAGGGACAACCGGCGCATCTTGACCGGCCCCCGGACCATCAGCCCCGCCCGACCGGCCCGGTAGGTCCCGTCCCGGGTCTCCAGCACCCGTTGGCCGTCCACCAAGACCTGAATCCGGTCCCCCTCTGCCAGAACCCGGGCCTTGATCCAGCCGGGCGTCGCCTTTTCCCACTCTTCGGGACGGGGTCCACGCTGCACCCAACGCTCAGGCAATCCGGGATGAGGCGCGAAACCACTGGCAATGTCGCGCCGGTAACCGGAACCGTCCTGGACAAAGAGGCGCACCGCGTACTTGGCGCCCTTTCGCCCCATGTCGTCGAACCCGACGCAATAGAACCGGCGGTCGTCCTGCGCCCGCAAGACAATCGACAGGTTGGTCACCGACCAGTAGAAGGTCTGAAATTCCAGGCTGATGTCGGTATCGGCCAAAACCTCCCGGCTGGGGTAGGCAAAGTCCTCCCGTTTCAGCAGATCGCTGAAGCGAGCCTTCCTCTGGTTCCAGACCGGCGAATAGAGGACCCCCTGGCCGTCCTGAGACCACTCCTCACTGCCGACGAAGGTCCAGAAACTGCGGTCCGGGTCGAGTCGCGGCTCCAGCGAAACCACCTCCGGCGAGACCCCGACGCAACCGCCCAAGCCGCTCAGGGCGACAGCGCCCTTGATGAAATCCCTTCTCGGCAATAACTCACCGCTCGACATCGAAATTCTCCTCTGGAGCACGCTAACCTCGCGCTCCCGTCTCCCACTCATGACCACCTGCTGTCGCCGCCTACGCGGCTCGGCTCGCCCCCCGGGCTGTCGCCCTGCGTACTACTTCAATAAAAAAGCACGTTCCCCTTTGCAGTGTCGTGGGTTAGGGGAGAGCCGCGAAGCTGCGGTTGGCGTCGGTAACCCCACGAGCCCCTTTCAGGCCATCCTTATAGAGCTGCGTAGCTGCGGCTCAGGGTCGCCTGCGGGGTGAGTCAGGAGGAGCCCGGGAGGCGTCGAGCTTGGCAGCGACGGCGGAGTCCTCTGGGCAACGGAGGTGTCAACCCGGGGTCGAATGGGTCCCGCGCCAACCCAGCCGCGAATGCGGCGAATAGGAAGCACCCGCTCAGGAACGCATTGCTTCCCCAATGAAACTCCGCCCAACGCCACGATCACCCGCCGTCACCTGCCTACGCCCCCCTACCCACCGTTCCTTCCAACACCAAAACATCCACCGCCCTGCCCTCCAGCCTGATCTGCCCCGGCAGCCGGGCCAGCGGCTTCAGGCCGAATCGCCGCAAGCGTTCCTGCTTGCCCGCGTCCGAGTCCGCCACGTAGGCCTGGAGGCGCTCGACCCCCCGCCTGGTGGCCTCCGACATCAGCCATTGAGTCAGGGAGTCCGCCCCTTCGGCATAGTTGTCGTGGCTGCAGACGTCGATGACCGCCTTGTGGCGCCGGTACTCACCAGGCTCGGGCGTGATGGAGCCGAAGCCCAGCACCCGGTGGGGCGACTCGCCCACCAGGACGCCCACCACCCCTCCTCGCGGCGCCGCCTCTTGGTGGACCGCCGGAAAGTTGGAGACACACCGTTGCAACTTGACGTATTTCCCCGATAGCAGGGCTCGCGGATAATCCAGCACCAGCGTATCCCAGGGCTGAACCACGAAGCAGGCGAAGGCGGCCAGGTCCCCCCAATTGGCCTCGCGAACGGTGGTGGCCTGGCCCGGTGCGTAAAAGTCCTCCTCGCACCCGGACGAATCCTCCCGCTCCAGCCGCATGACGCCTCCGTTCCACCAGCGGAACCCGCAGCGCAGATAGACGTTCCTGGGATCCCGGGTGGCTCCCAGGTAGGACACCCGGCAGCCGGCTCGGAAGGAGAGGTCCACCACGGCGGAAGTCAGGGCTTCGGCCACTCCCAGACGGCGGCAGTCCGGGTGGGTCAGGACCGATCCGACCACCGAGACTTCCGGTTCCCGGCAGGAGTAGCAGACCGAGGCCGTTCCCGCCGGACGGCCCTCGACGGTTCCCAGGACCGCCTGGATTTTGAGATGCCGGCTGTAGTCGCCGTTCATGGACCGCAGCCAGTCGTAGTCCCCCCCGGTCCACTCGGTCCGCCACAAGCCGATGAGCGCGTTTTGCCGGGCGGAGTCGACGGGGAAGGTCAGGACCTCGATATCGAGAGTGCGTCCGTCTTTCAGGGGGATGCCATTGGATTCTTTCATTGGAACCTTCGCAAGAGGGGCGGTTCAACCGCCGGCCCGCGCCTCCAAATGTTTCAAAAAGGGGTCCCGGGTGCGCCGCGACCAGGCCAGCAAGGCCTCCCTGAGCGTGGCCGCCGTCTCCGAGCTTTCAGGACGGCCCGCCAGGTTGGTCAACTCGCCGGGGTCATCGCCCAGGTGGTAGAGCTCGGTCTCCCCATTCTCGTGCAGGACGTACTTCCAGGGCCGGCGCACCATGGCTCGCCAGTTCTCCACCCCGTGCCAACCGGCGAAGTTGCGGGCCACGTTGTATTGCACGAAGCAGTCGCGGGCCGGGGGCTCGGGTTCGGCGCACGTCATGTAGGGAACCAGGCTCTCTCCTTCGAGGCCCAGGGACTCGACCTCCACGCCGGCCAGGGCCAGCAGCGTGGCGGCCACGTCCACGTGGCTGGCGTCCACCCGACAGCGCGTGCCAGGCTTGAAGGCCGCTGGCCAGCGCATGGCCCAGGGGACCCGGATGGCCTCCTCGTAAGGACAGAACTTCTGCCACAGCCCGTGCTGCCCCATCATCTCGGCGTGGTCGGAGAGCATCACCAGCAGGGTTTCGTCCAGCAGATCGCACTCTTCCAGGCGCTGCACGAACCGGCCGAAGAGCCAGTCGATGTAGGTGGCATAGCCCCAGTAGACGGCGATGGACTTGCGCCAGGCCGAAAAGTCTTCGCCCCATTCGTTTCTCAAGCGGCGGTAGTAGCTCCCCTCCAGGAATCCGGGCTCGTCCGGACCGGGATTCCAGTTCTCCGGTTCGGGGATGTCCTCGGGATCGTAGAGATGGTACCAAGGCTCGGGAACCACCAGGGGCGGATGGGGACCCTCCAGGCTGATCACCAGGAAAAAGGGCTTGTCGGGGTCGCGCAGGCCGAACATCTCGAAGCCGTGTCCCAGGATCCAGCGGTTGTGCTCCTTGTCGGCGGGAATGTCCAGGATTCCGGTCCGGGGCACCGTCATTCGCGGATAGTGGGCGGAACGATAGGGTCCGCTGCGCTCGTCGTCGTGAAAGATGAAGCCGTCGGGGACTCCCTGCCAGCGGCACCACTCGGAGTAGGAACGCTCTCCGTTGTCGCAGGCGCTGACCCAATCGAACCAGCGCTGAATGTTGCGGGTTCCCAGATGCCATTTGCCGGCGTAGAGACACTGGTACCCCTGCTCCCGCAAAAAGTGGGAGATCGGAGGCCGGGTGATCTCCATGTCGGGATACTCGTCCTCCTGGCCCACCCGAAGCGCCCCCAGGTAGGGCAGATGGGGCATGCCGGCCTGGTGGGGCTGGAAACCGGTAAAGAAGGAAGCCCGGGCCGGAGAGCAGATGGGGCTGGTTGTCCGCAGGTTCTCCATCAGGACCCCTTCCCGGGCCACGCGGTCCCAGGTGGGGGTTCGACAGGCGGTCCTTCCAAGGATTCCGAGGGTATCCAGCCGCTGATTGTCGCTGATCAGGAGGACGATATTGGGCTTGGAGGGCGTGTTCATGGCGTCGACTGGACGTCGAATGAGGTCCCGGCTCCGTACCTCGCGCGGGACCGGCAACTGCAAGAAAAGGGGACATTATAGGTCGCCGGCCGAGGCGATCACAAGGCAGCGCAGTCCACCTGAGAATCCTTTCGTCCTTCCCGACCTCTGACCGATCCCTCTCGAGCACTCTCCAGCCCCTTCGTGGCCCTTCGTCGTCCTTGGTGGCCCTTCGTGGATATCTCTTTTTTTGTTCCTCCGCGGTCTTCGTGGATTTCTTCGTTCAAAGCCCCTGCCGACAAGAGGTGCAAGTCCGCCAAGATCCGAGACGCCCGAAGTTCGCCTGTGCTAAGCTTCCCTCCCGAATCGAAGCCGGCGTTGACCGGCCCGCATCTCTCCGGATTTTTGGAGTCCCGACACCGCGAGCACTCCCGTGGCCCAGACCTCCCGCAGGCGGATCCTGTCTCAGTTGGCGACCGGACTGAGCCAGGGGGCAACAGCCGGCTCTGGCTCCAGGCGTTCCCTGAACGACCTGCGGCAGTCCCTGCGGGGCGTTCACAGCTACCTGCCGACGCCATTTCAGGCCAATCTCGAGATCAACCCCGAGGGGATGCTCCAAAACGCCGCCTTTTACGCCGAGGCCGGAATCAAACCGCTGAGCCTGGTGGTGGCGGCCGGACTGGGCGAGTTGTTCTCGCTTGGCTTCGAGGAGCACCGGGAGGTGGTGAGCGCGGCGGCGACGGGCGCCGCGGGCAGGCTTCCGGTGGTGGCGGGAGTGCGCGGCGGCTACCGGTTCGCCGTGCGCATGGCCCGCAACGCCGAGGAGGCCGGCGCTGAGGCCATTCTGATCTTTCCGCCTCCCGGAGGACCCCAGACCCTGGAGGGCCAGCGGCGGTACTTCACCGAGATCGCCCAATCGGTCGCCATCGGAGTCCTGATCTACCCGCGGACACAGAGGGATGACTGGTCCAGCTTGCTGGAGGAGCTGGCCGACCTGCCCAACGTCATGGGGTTCAAGGACGGCAGCCGCGGCATCGACCTGGGCCGATCCCTCGGACCCCGGGCCCGCAAGCGCCTGGTCTGGACGGCCCGCGGAGAGGAGCATGCGCTTCAAGCCCTGCCGGCCGGGGCCACCGCCTACGCCACTTCCTTCGCCTCCCTGGCGCCCGGGGCCTGCCATGAATTCTGGAGGTTGGGCACCAAGGGAGATGCCAAGGGCATGGAGAATCTCTACAGGGAGCGCATCGCTCCCCTGGCCGCCATCCGCCGCCAGCTACCGCTTCCCGACCGCTCCCCGGGCTTCGGGGTTGCCGCCATCAAGGCGGCCCTGGAGGCGCTGGGACGGGCGGGAGGCAGCGTGCGGCCGCCCAAGCTTCAGGTCGGCCCAACGGCGGCAATCTACGAAATAGCGGGCCGGTACTCGGAGTTGACCTCAACATGACGGGAAACAAGCGACGCCGGTTCCTGAAAACGGTGGGCTTGGTGGCAGGGGGTACTCTGGCCACGTCGGCAGGGTGTTCCCTAAGCCCCGGACCCGGACGCTCCATGGAGGAGCTCACCCGGGCCTGCCGGGGGGTGCACAACTTTCTGACTACCCCCTTCCTGCCCGACGGAGCGCTGGACGTCGAGGGTCTCCGCAGCAACGTCGCCTACCACGCCGAGCGGCATGCCCGCGACATGGCCATCGTGGTGACCTGCAACCTGGGGGAGCTCTTCTCGCTGGACCTGGAGGAGCACCAGGCCGCCGGGCGGGCGGCGGTGGAGGGGGCCCGGGGGAAAATGCCGGTCATCCAGGGTGTGGCGGGTGGCTATCAACTGACCCTTGAGATGGCGCGCAATGCGGAGCGGGCGGGCGTGGACGCTCTCATGCTGTTCGCCCCCCCTTACGGCAGTCCGACCGCCAGGGGCGTCTACCAGTACATGCACCGGGTGGCCACAACCGTCCGCATGGGAGTCTTCGTCAACATGTGGCACGGTTACGCCGTGCCGGTTGAAGACTACTGGCCGCAGGTCATCGGCGATCTTGCCAGGCTGCCCAACGTGATCGGCTTTCAGGACTCCAGCGGCGGCGTTGAGGTGGGCCATTCGCTGGGAAGCCTGATCCCCGACCGGTTCCTGTGGATCGCCCGCGGAGAAGGCCACGCTGTCAAGGCCCTTCCCTCCGGAGCCCGCGCCTACACGGCCGCGGTGGCCTGCCTGGCCCCCGCGGCCTGCCGAGCCTTCTGGGAAAACGGCACGGCCGGCAACCTGGCGGAGATGAACCGGATCCTGGAGCAACGGATCGCTCCCATGGCCGCCGTGCGCAGCCTGCGGCCCGGCTACAGCGCCGCCGGCATCAAGGTGGCCCTGGAGACCATGGGAAGAGCCGGGGGTCCCACCCGGCCGCCCATGGGCCAGGTGGCGGCCGAGGACCGCCCCCGGATCGAGGCCGTCGTCCGACGCCACGCGGAGACCTGAGGAACGCCCCGCGGGAAGCGTTCCAAACCGGACCCCACCGCGGTCCGACACACAAGGAGACACCATGCTCAGCCCGGAACAGAGCCAGCGCCTGGCAAACCTCTCTACGGCCCTTCTGGCGGACGCCCGAGTCCGGCTGAAGCTTCCCGAGAGCCACCTCGACCCCGGCATCCGTCCGGTGGTCCCCTTCACCGCCATGTTCGGGACGGCCGTCACCGCGGAGCTGGAGACGGTCGAAGACGAGGCCGCGGCCGACCTGACCCCGCTGCTGGATGCCTACCAGGCCCAGAGCTGTCCGGGCTCCATCATCGTCATTCAGATCCCCCGGGAGCTGCACGGTCACGGCATCTTCGGAGAAGGGGCCGCCACCCTGGCGAGAAGACACGGCTTCGCCGGGGCCTTGATCGAGGGAGCGGTTCGGGACACGCCCGATCTGGCCCGGATGGAGTTCCCGGCCTGGTCGCGGACGGTGGCACCCGGCTACATCGTGGGCAAATCCAGGGTGGCCGCTGCTGGCCGGCCGGTTCAGGTCGGAGGGCGCACCATTCACCAGGAGGACATCATCGCCGCCGACAACGACGGCGTGATCGTCATCCGGCCCGACGAACTGGAAGCGGTGATCGCCAAGGCCGAAGCCATCAAGGAGTGGGAGCAGCGAGCCCACCAGGCCTCGAGCGACGGGGCCGACTACCAGGAGGTCCTTCGCCGTGCAGGCCCGATGCCTTGAGAAGCCCTGAAGCCCGGACGTTTCCGTGGCAATCCCCGGCTCTCACCATCACTATGGCTCCAAGGAAGTGTTTCGATGCCCGATAGAGAAATCTGTTTCCTGACCGCGACCGAGCTGAGCCGCCTTATCCGGGCCCGGAAAGTATCCTCCGGCGAGGTGCTGGAGGTCCATCTCGACCAGATCGACCGACTCAATCCCAAGGTCAACGCCATCGTGACCCTGGTGGCGGACCGGGCCAGGGAACAGGCACGCGCCGCCGACCGGACTCTGGCGGCCGGGAATGAAGTCGGTCCCCTCCACGGCCTTCCCATCGCCCACAAGGACCTGGTGTGGACCCGGGGGATCCGCACCACCTTCGGCACTCTGGCCTGCAGGGATTTCGTACCCACCCGGGACGCGCTCATCGTGGAACGCCTCAAACAGGCCGGGGCCGTCACCATCGGCAAGACCAATACCCCCGAATTCGGTGCCGGATCCCAGACCTTCAACCCGGTCTTCGGGGAGACCCGCAACCCCTACGACACCTCAAAAACATGCGGCGGCAGCAGCGGCGGCGCCGCGGTGGCCCTGGCCTGCGGCATGCAACCCCTGGCCGACGGGAGCGACACCGGCGGATCGCTCCGCAACCCGGCCAACTTCTGCAACGTGGTGGGACTGCGTCCGTCGCCGGGCCGGGTTCCGATATGGCCCAGCCAGGTGGGCTGGTACACCATCGGCGTTCAAGGCCCCATGGCCCGGACCGTCCGGGACACCGCCCTAATGCTCAGCGCCATCGCGGGTCCCGACCGGCGCTCGCCCATCTCCATCGCCGAACCGGGCAGCCGCTTCGCCGCCCCCCTCGGGCGCGATTTCCGGGAGTGCCGCATTGCCTGGAGTCCCACCCTGGGCGGGCTGCCGGTCGATCCGAGGGTCACGCAGATCCTGGAAGGCCAGCGGCAGATCTTCGAATCCCTGGGATGCCGGGTCGAGGAAGCCACGCCCGACCTCAAGGAGGCCGAGGCCGTGTTCCGGGCCTGGCGGGCCTGGCGCTTCGAGCTGACGCTATCGGCCCTGAACCTCGAGCAGCAATCTCAACTCAAGGACACCCTGAAGGAGGAGATCGAGGCCGCCAGGAAGCTGAGCGGAATCGATCTCTCCAGGGCCGAGCTCCGGAGGACCCAACTCTACCATCGGGTCCGGGAATTCATGGAGACCCGTGAGTTCCTGGTCTGTCCCGTCAACCAGGTCCCCCCATTCGACGTCAGGCAGCCCTACGTGGAGGAGATCAACGGCGTCAGGATGAAGACCTATATCGACTGGATGCGGTCCTGCTGGACCATCTCGGTGCTGGGCCTGCCGGCCATCTCGGTGCCGGCCGGCTTCACCCCGGAGGGGCTCCCGGTGGGTATCCAGATCGTGGGCCGCCACCAGGACGATCTGGGGGTGCTGCAACTGGCTCACGCCTACGAGCAGGCCACCGGCTTCTGGAAGCGCCGGCCGCCGATCTGTTCAACCGGCGCCGGTTGAACCATCCGACTGTAGCGGCTATCTCAAAAAGTCATTTTCTCAAAGTTGGAGCTTGTCGAACCCAAGGCCAGTTCCCCCGCCGCAACCGCAACTGGACTCATCCTGCCTCAATCCCGCGCAGGCGTCTTGGCCACGTTGAACTCGAAGCCTTGGGATCGGTACTTGCTGATTGGAAACCACAGCCCCCGGCGCAATCCCGCGCCAAGCGGATTCGTAGGCAGCTTGCGTCATTGGTGACGCGTTCCCCATAAGTTGCCTCGCTTTTCGCAAGGTACGGCACCGGTGCTGCAGGGCTGCCGCGGCACTGCTCGAACCACCGTGAAGGAACCCTCGACCAACATGTTAAAAACTATATATTTAGATATAAAGACGTAATTATCCATAGAACACGTCAAAGAGTTGTCTCAGGGTTGGGTGGGACAATCAGCCCGGGCGCCTCACCTGAGGGTACCGGCTCGGGATATCCGCGAATGTTGGGGCGGCCAATGGCAGTGGCCAAGTGCTTCGAGGCGGATGGCCGGCCTCCTGTCCATTCAAACCGAAGTGAACAGAAATGCACCGTTTGCGCCGTGGAACGAAGCTGAATCTAGGGTATGCTTACCGCTAACAGTGGTCTCGCCTTTCTTCCCGCGTCAACAGCGAATCATCCAGAACCATCCTCTCGCACATGACCAGCACGATGACGGAATGGAATCGGACGATTTTCCGTCCCAAAGGGACAACCCGATCCGATAACGGTTGTCTCGTCCTTTGCTGGATCGCCTGTCTTCTGGCAACTTCACCTGGCGACCTGTCTGCCCAAGGCGTCTGCGACCGGACGCCCCAGGTGCGGGACAAGCTCGTGGAGGTCACCGGGGTATCGGACTGTTCCGAGGTTGCAGTGGCACATCTGGCTGGTGTGACGACTTTGAACGTGAGAGAAAGCAGGATTGAATCCATTCAAAGCCATGACTTCCGTGGTCTGGTCAACCTCGAACAGCTCGTCTTAACTTCAAACTCCCTGAGAGAACTACCCGAAGATGCTTTTGCTGGATTGGACAGCCTGGTTGATCTGCAACTCGATTGGAACGAGCTCAGAAGCTTGCCGGAAGGGGTCTTCAGCGGCCTCCGAAACTTGCAACAGTTGAACCTTAGGGTAAATCGATTGCGAGAACTGCCGGAGGAAATACTTAAGGGATTAAACAGCCTGATCGACTTGCAACTCAATTGGAATCCCCTGAAGGCTCTACCGCAATCAGTCTTCGAGGAGACCGGTAACCTGCAACGGCTTATGTTGGATACAACCCTGCTCAGGCAACTTCCCGAAGGGATCTTCGACGGACTGAACAACTTGCAAGAGCTGAATCTTGACCGCAACGGCAATCTCACCGTCTTCCCCCCAGGTATCTTCGACGATGCACTCGCTACCTTGGGAAGCAATCCCGACAACGAAGGACTCGAAGTGCGTTCCTACTTGAAGGCCAGGTTGACCTTCGCCCCGGATACGCAAAGGGCAGCCCCGGGGCAAACCGTTAAAGCTACGGTGACGCTGCACCGCGTCCTGCCTGTAGCCGTGCGCGTGCCTTACACGGTTGGCGGTAGCGCTACTGCTGATAACCCAATTGGATTGTCGCCAACTCCTGAGGAAGGAGTGCTGTTTCTTGCGGGGGAAACCCGCAAGGACATTACCTTCACGCTTCCCGAAGCCGCAGACCTGCTGGGCAAGACTGTTGTGTTGACCTTGGGCCAAGCCTCCGAAATTGGCCTGCGTCGGGCGGATGGAACTGGACCGGACGCTCCATTCTTGAAGAGTGAGTCTTTGGTGACGCCTATTCCGGAGGCTGCCACTCAGGTTGTCTCGATATTCAATGGTTTTCCAGACTCCGACCTGGGCGGAATCTGTGATCGCACTCCCCAAGTCAGGGATACATTGGTAACACTCAGTGGGGAAACGGCATGTTCTAACGTTACGCGGGAACAACTGTCCAGAGTGACGACGCTGAATCTTCGCGAGGCCGGCATCAGTACCCTTCAGCCCGATGACTTCAGCGGACTGAATTCCCTGACCGACTTGAGTTTGTGGGAGAACCACCTGACTATCCTTCCCGCGGAAATATTTGCGGGCTTAGGGAAGCTGGAACGCCTGGAGATTCCGGGAAACGCGTTGCACACTCTACCCGAGGGAATATTTGCTGGACTGAAAAACCTCAAGTGGTTGGACTTGCGCGGCAACTATCTGACCACCCTGCGCGAGGACGCATTTGACGGCCTCACCAACCTGGAAACGCTGTGGATTAACACGAACTCCTTCGAAACACTGCCTGATCGGGTATTTCAGGGCCTCACCAATCTCAAGGAAATTTCTCTCAACTTCACCTTCCTTCCCACCTTGCCGGTGGACGTTTTCCAAGGGCTGACCAACCTGGAAACGTTGGGGTTGACCGACAACACACTGACTACTTTGCCGGAGGGAATTTTCCAGGGACTGACAAGCTTGGACGACCTCTTTATCTCCGGCAACTTACTCAGGGAACTGCCTGAAGGTGTCTTTCGTGGCCTGACCAAGATCGACAGCCTCTGGATGGGCGGAAACTTCTTGAGAGAATTGCCGGCCGGGATCTTTTCGGGCCTGACAAATCTGCGGAGTCTTATTATTTCCGAGAACTCCCTGATCTCAATTCCCGAAGGGATTTTCGACGGACTAAGCAACGTGCAGGATCTATGGCTGGACCACAACCTACTAAGAACCTTGCCCGAGGGAATCTTCCAGGATGTCAATAAGCTGGAATCACTGCTTCTTCACGAAAACTCACTAACCTCACTGCCCGGTGGGATCTTTAGCGGGCTCAGATCCCTGGGCACGCTGTGGTTAGTTGGCAACCGTTTAACTGTTTTACCCGCCGGTGTCTTCGACGACTCACTCGCTACTCTCAGCAGTTTGTTGATTGATCGCGGTTTCACAGCCTCTCTTGGATTCGCTTCGACGGCGCAGACAGTTTCCCCAGGTTCCGACGTCAAAGTGCCCCTGGTCTTGAGTCGGACCCTGCCGGTTGCGGTGCGGGTTCCCTACTCGGTGGGAGTAAATGCGCCGTCGGCCAGCTTGAGAGGACTCTCTCCTGCACCGGAAAGCGGGGTGATGTTCCGGGCTGGAGAAACCCACCAGGAAATCTCGTTCCGCCTGATCAACGATGCCGATTCCCGATCCGAGAGTAACGTGACGCTGTCCCTGGATGCGCTCTCCAAGATCGGACTGCGCCGGTCCGACGGCAAAGGTGAGGACGCTCCTTACCTGGAAACCGACACACTGGTATTGCGTCCGCCTGACGGTGTCAACCACACCGTTACCGTCCCAGGCTCCGATTCGCAGCAGCAAACGCCCTACTGTCTTTCTCTATGGGGCGGAGCACCCTGCTCCACCGTATCCATCCTGCCCGGTGTTTTCGCCGGTCCTATGGGTGAGAATCCGGCCGAAACCGAAGTCGTCATCACCAATATGGATCCGCAGCCCGTCGACTGCGAGATAGGGTTGCTGTTTCACGCAGGAATCCCTTCTGCTCCTGCGGTCACCTTCAACGGCCGATTCCATGAAAAAAACCTCATTCAAGTCACAGTGCCCAAGGGAGGAGCCGAGATCCTGACCCTTGGGGCTCCCGATGCTGAGGAGTTGGCAGTCGGCGCCCTGTATGTGTTCGCCCGGTCCCCTTGCGGCGCCGACTCGTTGCAGGTTCAGGCGCGTTATTTGATCGATGATGGGATTGAAGAAGGATTCGAGGAGTTGTTTTCGATGCCCGGCCAGTCCGCTAAAGATTGGTTGAGGCCTGGTGAGTGCCGCAGATTGACTGGTATTTTCGGAAATGGACGTAATGTCCTGCTCGCCTCGGCGAACTCCCAACCGGAACACGTGGCTCCGCCCGGAACTGCACTTCGTTTCCACGCCTTCGATCTAAAGGGCAAGTTTGTCGGTCGTCAGACAAGCCTCGACATCGAATGGAACCCCCAAATAAAGACGTCCTGGGAATTCGACCGACCCACAATCATTCAGATGTGCCTGGATGCCCCCAGCGACAGCCAATTCAAGCTGGCAATAGCGCCAATTGGATCCAAGTCCGGGGCCGCCAATATTCAATATGCGACTGAGAGTTTCCGCCATGAACCTGAACCAGAAGACACCGGTCCAGATCCTTGAGGATGCCATCCAAGCAAAACATAGAAAGACCGATGCGCGGTAAAGCGATTTCAAGGACAGGGTTAGGTTTCGTAGCAATCCTGTTTCTCGTAGTATCGCAAGACTCCTACCGTTCCCAAAACGCGCTGCCCAATCTCACGCCCGCTCAACCAAAGGGTTGGTCGGACAGCATCGTGGTTTCCAGGCGGCAAAGAACGCGGGTCGATAGCTCCCTGACAGCTTCCGACAATGTTTTTGTGGACTTCGCCGTGATCAACAGCGGCGATTCTCCCGTCACCGAATCTTTCCAAATCAACCTGTTGGTCAACGGTCAATTGTGGGAGAGCTTTCAGGTTCCGGCACCGCTGGAACCCAAGGTTTATCGATTTCGGGAGGACTTTCCAATCGGGCGCCTGGGTATCGGCACGCACACGGTTCGAATCGTTGCCGATGCCGGTGATACCGTAGCTGAGAGCAACGAATCCGACAACGATTACACCAAGACGATTTTCGTTGGCGGTGCCTGTGGATCGCTGGTTACGCGGGTAACGCCTCGTGGTTCCGGTGTTCTGATTCGGAGTCAGGATCCCAATTGCGCCGGCGCCACAGTTAGCATCAGCACTCTCTCACCCGCCAGCGAGGACTTGAGCACGGAACTCGGCATCGCCGGAGAGCCCCTGGTTGAAGCTCAACGAACCAGCAACTTTGTCTCTTTGAGGGAAAGAGTACGATCAGAAGGCAGGGCAAGAGTTATTGTGGGATTGAGGAACGATGATCGCCCTTTTTCCTCGGCGACCATCAGCTTGAAACAGGCAGAGGCTCGCACAGCCGGGGTAGCCCGGGTCCAACACTCTCTTCTGGTTCGACTTGGTAGCCACGACCTCTCCTCGGTCCGGCGGTTCAAATTCATTCCCTATATAGCAATGGAGGTGGACGGACCGACTCTGCAGACCCTTGCTTTAGACCCGGAAGTCGTCAGCATCGAAGAAGACATCGTCGTCCAGGTTATGGTGGATGAAAGCACGGCGCTGGTGGGTGCCCCCCATGCCTGGAGTCAAGGATACACTGGTGCGGGTCAAACCGTCGTCATCCTGGACACAGGAGTGGACAAGAGTCACCCCTTCCTCCAGGGCAGGGTGGTGTCCGAGGCTTGCTTTTCGGGTTCCGGCGAACAGCAGGAATCGTTTTGTCCCGGTGGCGCCAAGGAGTCGACCGAGCCCGGGTCGGCGAGACCTTGTACCCTCAGCGATTGCTTTCACGGAACGGCAATGGCCGGGGTAGCTGCCGGTAGCGGCATTGATTTCGCGGGAATGGCTCCCGACGCCGGGATCATTGCGGTCCAAGTATTTTCGAAATGCGGCGATGATTGCGTCGAGGCCTCTTCGAGCGACATTATTGCCGGACTGGAACGGGTCCTGGAACTGAGCGACGATTTCGACATCGCGGCCGTCAACATGAGTTTTGGCGGCGAGATCTTCTCCGAAGAATGCGACGACGAATTCCCGGCCACAAAAGCGGCGTTGGACAACCTTCGAGGGGTAAACATTGCACCCGTTGCGGCCTCCGGGAACGACGGTTCCGACGTGAGCATAAACTATCCTGCCTGCATCTCCAGCGCCATCAGTGTCGGATCGGTCAACGGAATCGGCACTGCCACAAGCCCCGATTCTGTTTCGAGAAGTTCCAACAGTTACCGCTGGTTGGATCTTTTGGCGCCGGGGCGGCGGATCACCACATCCATCCCGGGGGGAGGCTATAACCGATACAGTGGCACCTCTCTTTCGGTCCCTCACGTCACCGGTGCTTGGGCGCTGCTCAAGTCCAAGGCTCCTGATGCCTTGGTAGAACAGTTGCTGGGAGCGTTGAAAATGACCGGCACCCCTGTCGCCGACTCCAGAAACGACCTGGTCAAGCCCCGTATCCAGGTGGACGCTGCCCTTGACGCGGTGATCCCGCCGATGGCCTATGCCGCCGGCACCCAATTGACTCTGACGGCCCAATCCAATCCCGGCTTCCGCTTTGCCCGTTGGCGGGGATGCGATGCGCCCTCTGAAAATCGGTGTCTGGTCGAGATCAACGCGAACGCAAACGTCACGGCCGTCTTCGAACCGCTGGTCGACGACAACCCCGATCTGATTACAAATTCACTCGTGGCTCCCCCGACGGCAACGATCGGTGGTGAAGTCTCAATTTCCTCAGGGATACGCAATCAAGGAAAAACCGATGCCGGTCCTTTCCGATTGGGGTTCTATCTTTCTGCCGATCCAACCATTACCACTGAAGACACCTGGTTTGCCGACTGCTCATACGAGTCGGGCCTACCGGCCGGCAAATCTGAAACCTGCAGTCGTTCGTTTCCCATCCCTCCCCGGGTCCGTCCCGGCCGCTACTACTTGGGCGCCATCGTGGACGATCTGGATCGGGTCGTCGAGAGCAGTGAGACCAACAATGAACGCGTGGCCGATTCGGGACCGATTGAAGTCCTGATTCCCCACCTGAGTTCGCGGTCCTTCATTCCGGTAGTCCTGACGGCCCCGGGTCTTAACGACTCTTTTTTCACTTCGGAGCTAACCCTGACCAACCGGGGTTCCGTTGAGGCTCGGCTCGACTACACCTACAGCGCCGCTATTGGAAGCGGAAGCGGCACAGCCTCCGACGTTCTTGCACCTGGACAGCAGAAGATCGAGCCCGATGCCATCGGCTATCTACGGAGTCTGGGTGTCCCTATCCCCGAGGTCGGTGACTGGCTTGGAACCTTGGGGATTACGGTTACGGGCTCTTCCCGAGTGCGCGTCCTGGTCCGGACTACTACGATCGTTCCAGACGGTCGCGCAGGTCTGGCCTATCCGGGCATTGCGGCGCAGTCAGGATTCCACGCGCCGGTCTACTTGTGCGGCTTGCGCCAGAATTCTCTCGACCGCTCCAATGTGGCCTTCCAGAATATGGGTTCCACAGAAGATGGCCCGGTTACATTGAGGACCACGGTTTTTTCAGCTGACGCAAGCGATGTAACTGTCCACGTCCTGGAGGATGTGACCCTGGCGCCGGGAGGCTTCCATCAGTATTCGGGAGTTTTGGGGACCACCACCAACGGTTACGTCAAGGTGGAGCGGGTCGACGGAACCGCCCCCTTCTATGCATACGGCGTCATCAACGACCAAGCCAACTCGGACGGCTCGTTCGTCTTTCCGGTCACGGTCGGCTCGCTTGAAGGCAGCCTGCGTCAGACCCTTCCGGTTATCGTAGAGACAAACAATTTTACCAGCGAATTAACGGTGACCAACATCTCCGGACAGACCAGAACTCTCCACTTCAGCTTTGTGGCGGAGGGGCTCACCACTCCCGACCGCACGGCCCGCTTCAGCCTGACGCTGGAACCCGGCCAGCAACGTATCATCCCCGACGTCATCGACACCGAAATGCGCCGGAAGGGCATCGAAGGCCTGAGGCCGTCGAAGGGCGGACTGGCCGGAGCTCTGTTCGCCACGCTTGACGGTGGCGACATGAACGGGATCGTGATCGGGGCCCGCACCGGTACGCCCGATGGTCGCGGCGGCCAATACGGACTTTTCTACCATGCAGTGCCCGACGGTGCGGCATTAACCGGCCACGCCTGGGTTGACGGGCTTCAGCAGGACACGGAGAACCGGAGCAACCTGGCCCTGGTCAATACCGGAGAAGTCGATGACAGCGCCAGCGTCTTCGATCTCGACATCTATGACGGAGACACCGGCAGGCTGGTCAGGACGATCACAACGCGACCGCTCCGCTCGCGGTACTGGCGCCAGTTCAACTCCATCCTGGCCAACCACGCCCCGGCAACCACCCAGGGCTACGTCCGCATCCGGAAGACCTCCGGAAACAACCCCTTCCTGGCCTACGGGGTCGTCAACGACGGAGGCGCTCCGGGCCACCGTAGCGGCGACGGGGCCTATGTGCCGGCGCGGGAGTAGGAGTTCTGCTGCACGGTTCAGGGACCTGCCCGGAAACGACTGATCGGCCAATGACCCCGCAGCCGATCAGCGCCTCCATTCGAAAAAGCCGATCTTCTCCAAGCCCAACTTGAGCTGGCGGGCATCGTCGGCGGCAAGGGGAGGGTTGGGAGGCCGGGGGTCTCCGCAATCCAGATCCAGCCACTTGAGAATCTGCTTCATGGCGGCCAGGACGTTGAAGCCCGCCAGCACTCGCACCGTCCGGTTGATTCCCCTCTGCAGTTCCAGGCCCCGCTCCCAGTCACGGTCCAGGAAGGCGCGGTAGAGGTTCACGAACACCTTCAGCATCACCGGATAGGTGGAACCGATCCCTCCCACGCAGCCGGCCATCAACCCGTACCAGAGCACCTGGTCCTCGCCGTTGAACACGGTAATCCTGCCGTCGTCGATGGCGGCCGTCAGGGTTATCTGGGTCAGATTGCCGCTGGAATCCTTGAGGCCCACCACGCCCGGAATGCGGATGAGCCGCTCGAAGATGCGGGTGTCCAGGTTGAGGGCAATGCGGCCGGGAATGTTGTAGGCCAGCACCGGACGCTCGGCCGCCTCGGCCACCTGCCGATAGAACTCGACCAGTCCGTCCAGGTCGGGCTGATAAAAATAGGCAGGGGGCATGCTGGCCACCGCATCGGCTCCCGCCCGACCGGCATGACGGGCCAGGCTCACCGCGTCGGGATTCTGGAAGGCCCCCACGTGTGCAATCACCGGGACCCTGCCCTGGACGGCATCCAGCACGATTTCGAGCACCTGCTGACGCTCCGGCACCGTCAGCAGCAGGCCTTCACCCCCTCCCCCGCAGACGTAAAAGCCGTTTACGCCGACCTCCAGGGCATGCCGCACCAATTTGCGCAGACCGGCCTCGCTGACGGCGCCATGGGCGTCGAACGGGGTCATGATGGCCGGATAGATTCCCTTGAGTTCCTTCATGGGCGAGTCACCTCCTGATGCGCTGTTTCCGCGTGGCTCAGCGGTAATCGATGGATACGGAACGCAGGACCGGGGCTCCGGTCCCGTTGGGGCCGACCAGCGTCGCTTTGAACTGCAGGTAGCGGGTCGGGGTCTCCAGTCCCTTCAGCGAAACGCGGCGGCCGGCGTAGAGGCTGCCTTCGCCGTCGGGCCCGCTCCAGGCAGCCTGGCGGAGGGCTTCGATACTGTCTGCTCCTCTCACCTGGAACTCGACGGCCGAGGCAAAGGGCGTTTCGCCTTCCCAAGCGAGGGTCTGGAAGCGCACCGGGCTCCCGGCGTCGAAGACTTCTGAAACGTAATCGTAGCGGTCTCCCCGATCGGAGACGTGCCCCACGTCCACCCCGGCCAGGAAATGGGGGCCGAGTCCCGGAAGAAGCTGGCGCCTTTCGGGAGAGAAGCCCTGGGGAGTCCCCTCGTAGAGAAAGGACAGGTTGCGGTGGGCGCTCTTCAGCTTGTGGCAGGCAAACAGCAGGTCGGTGACGCCGTCGTTGTTGAAATCGGCGGCCATCACGCCCGAACCCGAGTGGGTGGGGATGTGGGTGACGCGGGAGGCGTCGAACCTGCCATCGGCGTTCCAGTAGATGTAGGAGGGGTGGGAGCGGGTCTCGCCCGCATGGTAGCTGGTAGCCACGATATCCAGGAGGCCGTCCGCGTTGAGGTCGGCCACGGCCACCCCCTCCGGCCCCATGGCGGGCAGCCGCGTCACCCGCTCCGCCTGGTAGCCCGCGGCCGCTCCCCAGTAGACCAGAACGTCGCTCTCCCGCCCCCCTTCGGCCGACATCAGGTTGGTCGCCAGCAGTTCCAGCCAACCGTCTCCGTTGAGGTCGGCGATCTCGGTGGCAACTGCCAGGCCCGCCGGCAGGGTCTTCCTGTTGGCGTTGTCGAAGCCGTCGGGGCCGTTCCAGAAGATCACCAGCTCGCGATTGACCGTTGGGAAAACCACGTCCAGCCAGCCGTCCCCGTTCAGGTCGGCAATGCTCTGGCAGCGGACGCCCTCCACCTGAAAGGTGAAGCGATGGTTGCGGGCAAATCCCATGGGGCCGCCCCAATAGAGGTCGGTCCCATGCCTGGCGGCATACTCGCTGAGGACCAGGTCCAGGTAGCCGTCTCGATTGAAGTCGGCTGCCCGGGCCGAGAAAGCCATCTCGGAGGAGACCACGGTCTTGCGGGTTGAGCTGAAGCCCCGGGGCGAACCCCAGTAGATCGCCGATTCCGGACCTCCCATGTAGATGTCCACCCAGCCGTCGTTGTCGATATCGGCGGAGGAGTACCCCTCCCCGGGGGAACCGAAGGGGTGGTAGAGATCCAGGCGCTGATCCACGCTGTACTTGCCCTCTTCATTGCCCCAGTAGATATAGGCCGGCACCGGGTCGCCCGCTGAACCGTCGATGCGGTTCACAAAGACCAGGTCGGACTTGCCGTCCCGATCGAAATCGGCGCTGCCGGCGGCGGCTGCCCCCAGGGTGGTCAACTCCAGCCGTCGAGTGGTGTCGAACCCCGCCGGACCGCCCCAGTAGACGTAGGAGGGCGCCCGGTGGGAACGGGCGTTGTGCTCGTTGCTGAAGACCAGGTCGGGGTAACCGTCCCGGTTCAGGTCCTCGATGAGGCAGTCGGTCGGATTCAGGGTGGGCAGGACGGTTCGGCGGCGAGGCTCGAATCCGTCGGCGCTGTTCCAGAAAATGGGCGAGCCGCTCCCCGGCCCGGGCGCGGCATGGCCGGACTTCTGGGGTCCGTTGGCGAAAACCAGGTCCGGCAGCCCATCCTTGTCGAGATCCGCCGCCGCCACGCCGCTGGCCGCCACGGTCGGCAGCTCCAGGCGGCTCTCGGCGCTGTAGCCCCGGCTCGATCCCCAGTAGACGAAGGAACGGATGGATTCGCTGTCGACGTCGGTATCCCACTCGCTGCGGTCGTCGGGCTCGCGCATGAGCGGACGGTAGCGGTTGGCCAGAACGATCTCGGGGACCCGGTCTCCGTTGAGATCGGCCAGGGCCACGGCCGAGCTGCGCTCCCCGGGCAACACTGTGCGGCGGTCGGCCGAGTATTTCCCTCCGGCGCCGCCCCAATAGATCATGGCGCCGCCGAGATCGGCGCCGCTTCCCTCGTTGGCGAAGACGATCTCGGGAAAGCCGTCCCGGTCGAGGTCCGAGACAGCCACGTCGGTGGCCGCGGCGGTGGGCAGGGACTGGCGCCGCTCGACGGAAAACCCCTCCTTCGAACCCCAATAGAGGAAGGAGGCGTTCTCGGGGCCGGAAGGCCGGCCGCCGGTCCAGGCGCTGTTGGCGAAGACGATCTCGGGAGAGCCGTCCCCATTGAGGTCGGCGACGGCAGCCGCCATGCCTCCCAGGGTCGGCAACTCGGTTCTGCGCCCGGCGTCAAAGCCCTGGGCGCCGCCCCAGTAGATGAAGCTGTCCAGGTTGCTCTTGATTCCGTTGCGCCCGTTGACCACCACCAGGTCGGTGAAGCCATCCCCATTGAGATCGCCCAGGGCCTGGCCGGTTCCGCCGCCACTGGGAAGACGGGTGCGGCGCCCGACATGGTTCTCGTCCACGCCCCAGTAGATGAAGAGATCGATCTGCTCGTTGTTGTCATGGGTGTTGGGGAGGACGATGTCGATGAAACCGTCCCGGTTGAGGTCCCAGAGGTTGATGAGCTTCACCTCCCCGGCGGCGGTGACGTAGGTGTTGGCGCCGGCGTCGCCCAGGGTTCCCCGATTGAACTCCAGAAAGCTGGAGACGGTCCAGCGCTTGGAGGCAATTGAATCTTGAGATCGGTATTGAGACCCGCCCCACGCCAACAGGACACAGACCGCCGCAAGACCCGAGATCATCATTCTGCCTGGTGTTGCAGCCATGAGCTCACTCCCTGCCGGAGACCGGGCAGGCCTTGCCGACCATCGTCTCCACAAATTTCTCGAAGTACCGGTCCCCGTCATTCAGAAGCAAGCCCGCCCTTTTGTCAATAGGGTTTCTTGACTCCCTACCCTCCTTGACTCCCGTTCGAGGGGCCGACTAGAATCCCCGGTCAAGAAGCACCCATCCCTTGTCAACGGCAACAGCGCCGTCAGGAGTCTTCCCATGGAAGAAGCCCGCCCCGTCCGGCCGGAGGAACTGGACCAGACCCTGTCCCTGGTGAACAAGGTCTTCAGGACCGGCGTCGGCCAGGACATGTCCACCGATTACCCCCTGGTTTTCACCCCGGGCAACCTGGACAACCTTCGGGTGGTGTCGGAGGGCGGCAACATCTTCAGCCATGCGGCCATGGCGCGCCGGGAGTTGCGGGAGCACGGCTGCGCCCTTCCCGTCAGCATGATCTGCGCCGTGGCCACCGATCCGGAACGCCGGCGGCGCGGAGCCGCCAGCAGGATCATGGAGGACGCCGTCGAGGCCATGGCCGCCCGGGGCGACGCCTTCGGGCTGCTGTGGACCGGACCCGCCCGGGACTTTTACCGGCGCCTGGGCTGGGAGGTGGTGGGGTCCAACGGCTGGGCCTACCAGGTGGAACCCCAACTGGCCGGCCGGTTCGAGCAGCTTCTGCCCGTTCGCCCGTTTCAAGGCGGGACTGACTTGGACAGGATCATCGAGATTCACGAGGGCCAACCGCGCCGGTTGACCCGGACTCAGGCCGAATACCTGACGCTGCTCAGCCTTCCCAAGTCGGAAGTCTGGGTGGCGGAGGAGAAGGGACGGGTGGAAGGCTACCTGGTGGTTGCCCGGGCTTACAACAAGTCGGGGGTGGTGGAGTGGGGGGGGACCTCAGGGGCCCTGTCCTCGCTGCTGGCCCGGGTGCTGCCCGAGCCGGCAGGCGAACGGATGCAGGTGTTCGTGCCCCTCCCCGACAATCCCATGACCGAGCTGTTGACCGGTCGCGGCTGCCGAACCCGCATCCCCATGGAGATAGCCGACGGCTGCGGCCTGAAGATGGTGAGGATTCTTTCTCTGGGGAATCTGCTGCAGCAGCTCTCTCCCTGTCTGAAGAGTCGCCTGACGGGATGCGCCGGCCAGGTGAGCCTGTCGGTCCGTGAAACGGGAGAGCGCGTGGACCTGAGGTGGGACGGGACCGATCTGGAGGTCGGCGGAGGCCGAAGCTCCAGCCCTCAGGACGGCGGGCAGGAGCTTTCTCTTCGCCAGGCTGCGCGGCTGGTCTTCGGACCCGAAAAGCCGTCCCAGATCCTCGACCTTGCGCAGGAAGCCGCCGAGGGCCTGGATCGGGCCTTCCCCTTCGGCTTCCACATCTGGATGCTGGACTACGTGTGAGCGGCGGTTCGTCTATCCCGGCCTGACCGCGGCGACCCTGTCCAGGTAGGCGCGTCCGGCCTCCTCGAGCCAGGCATTGTAGTTGGTCAGGAAGAACCGTACCCCCAAATCGTAGTAGTGCTGCAGTTTGTCCTCGTACCCCAGCGCGCCTGGCGTCCTCCCCGAGGCCACGATCTGTCGAATCGCCTCCTCCACCACCGCTTCCACCTTGGGGTCCCTGTGCTTGCCGACCATCCCCATGGTCTGGGCCAGATCCCCGGGCGCCACGAAAAAGACGTCGATGTGGTCGACCGAAAGGATATCCTCCAGATTCTCCACCGCCTGCATCTCCTCGATCAGGACGATGACCAGAGTCTCCAGGTTGGCCCGCTCATGAAAGTCGGAGGTGCCGTAGGATCTCCTGCCTGAGAAGATGCCCCGCCTGCCCGCCGGCGCAAAAAAGGCCGATTCCACAACCCGTTCCGCCTCGGCCCTTCTGCTGACGTGAGGGACCACGATGCCGTTGACACCCAGGTCCAGAACGCGCGTGATCACTCCGGGATCGTTCTGGTGCAGGCGGGCGACCGAAGCCATTCCCCACAGGTCGCACGCCCTGGAGAGATCGCCGATCCCCCCCCAGCTCACCGAACCGTGCTCCCCCTCCAGCCAGATCCCGTCAAAGCCGAGTGGACCCAGAAAGTCGATGGTGTCGCTGGTATGGCTGTGTCCTCCGACGGCAATGGCCACCTCTCCCTTGTTGAGCTTTTCCTTGACTCGATTCCCTCGCATATTCTCTTTCGCCTCCTTTGGGTGAACATACCCCAAGACCGCACCGCCAGCAACAAAACGTTTTCCCCGGTCCAAAACAGAGCCGGTGCGGCGGCGACACCGCCAGAGGAGAGATTCCTGCCTGCAGGAACCGTCTTCTTCGCATCCACTGTTTTCCCTGCAACCACCAGACGCACCCAAGGCAACATTCGGCCGGGGCGTCTTCGCCCCTGGCGACACCGGCGAGCCATCGACCCCTGATCGGCTCCCGCGGATCGGAGTTTGTACCTTGACCCGGCAGAAGCTTTGTCATAGGCTCCTGTCCCGGACATTCCGTGAACAGGCCGCGTCTTCGTTCCGATTCGCGCTGGCAGGTGGGACCTCGAGGTTTGGAGGCCGGCCGGCGGCCTTTTCCCGCCTGGATTGCCTCAAGCAAGAGAAACCTAGAGCATGAAAATCAACCGCAGGAAATTTCTGAGTCAGTCGATGGCAGCTTCCGCCGGCCTGGCCACACTGCCTTCCCTGGCCGGCGGCCGCCCCTCCAAAGAGAAATATCGTGTCGGCATCATCGGTTGCGGTCGCATGGGACAGTACTTCGCCGAGGTCTATCGGGCTCTGCCCGACACCGAACTGGTCGCCATTGCCGAGTGGAATCCGGAACGGCGCAAGATCGTGGGAGAACGCTTCGGAGTCAAGGCGCTCTTCAAGGATGTCAACGCCATGCTGAAGGAAGTCGTTCCCGACTTGGCGGCTGTCATCACGCCCAGCAAATACATGAAGGAAGCCGTTATCGCCTGTGCCGAAGCCGGGGTCAAGGGTGTGTCCACCGACAAACCCATGGCCGCCAGGCTGGCTGATGCCGATGCCATGGTGGAAGCCTGTCGGAAACGGGGAGTCGTTTTTGCGGGTGGCAATCTGCAGCGTGCCATGCCCGAAGTTCAGGAAGCCGGCCAACGCTTGAACGCGGGTAAATACGGTCAGCCTCTGGGAATGGCCGTGCACGGATTCGGAGGCGAGATCTCCGGCGGAGGTTGCCAACACATTTCCGTGCTGCGCCTCTTTGCCGGCGCCGAGGTCGAAGAGGTCATGGCATGGGCCGGGCCTCCGGAGGCCCTCAAGCAAAAGGATGACAAGGGGCTCAACGTCAATGCCCTGTTCCGAATGAGCCGCGGGCCCGATTGCCAGGTCTTCGGGCTCACCCAACCCTACGGGACCCGACAGCTCAGCGGGGTGGACGTGTGGAGCGAGGACGCCCTCGTCCGCTGGAAATGGGCGAAACCCGAAATCTACCAGGGGACCGGCAGCGGCGGTTCCCGCCGTCTCATCGATCCCGGCTATCGCCTCTTCTCCTGGCGCCGTATCCTGGACCAGGTTCCCGGCCTGCGAAAGGGCGACGACTACCTGGTGGCCTCCATCCGTTCCTTCGTGGATGCCGTCAGAAGCGGGAGCGAACTGTGGATCTCGGGCCACGACCTGAGACAGGCTCTCGAGGTGGCCATTGCCTGCAAGCTTTCGGCCCTGCAAGGCAATCGTCCTGTCCAGCTCCCTCTGAAGGACCGAGCGCTGGCGTTGTATCCGAGGCCCTACCGCTGGCTGGGAGGAGACGCCACCGAGAACCCGCAATCGACTGACGACGCGGCAGGGGGGATCCTGTGAAACCTGCTCTGAATCGCCGGCAATTTCTGGGCGGAGCCGCCCTGGCGGCCCCGGGCCTTCTGGCCCCAAGCGGAGCTGCTTCGGCAGCCGGGCCGCAATCCAAGCCAAAGCGGGGATCCAGGCCGCGGCGCACCATGTACTTCAACGACGCCCGCCACTACTACCTCTACGCCTTCGAACCGCCCATGACCATGGAGGACGCCTGGCGTCCGGTGGACGAACTGGTGGAGACCTCGGTAGATACGCTGATCTACGGGGTGGAAACCGGAGGCGGGCTGTTCAGCGACACCAAGGTGGGCCGGCGGGCCATGTCGCAGGCGCTCCCCTTCGACAGCTCCTATTACTGGCGGGCCTGGTACAACATGCAGAGCCTGATCGATCGGGGGCTGGACCCCTTGCAGGTGCTGATCGATCGGGCGCACCAACGCCATCTGGACTTCATCATCAGCATGCGCATGGGCGGAGCACCCAGGGACCCTCGCTATGTCATCGGCACCTCGGGACCGGCCGCCGGAGGCGGAGGCCGCCTGGAGAACAACATGGACTTCGCCCATCCCTGGGTCAGGGACACGCAGTTCTCCTGGATGGAGGAACTGGCAAGCTACCCGGCCGAAGGCATCGAGTACGATTTCGCCTTCACTCCCTACTATTTCAAGCCGAGCGAGGTCGAAGGCCACACGCCCCTGATGACCGCCTACGTGCGCCGGCTCTCGGAGATGATTCGAAGCAAGGGAGAGAACCGGATCGTGGGGGCCCGGGTCTTTCCGACCGAGGCCATGAATCGTTCGCTGGGACTGGACGTAAGGACCTGGGTGGAGGAGAAGCTGGTCGACTACCTGGCGCCCCTCTACTACGGTTACTTCCTGCTGGACCCCAATCTGCCCTTCGAGCCGCTGGTCGAACTGGCCCGGCCGGCCGGGGCCGAGGTCTACCCTGTTCTGCAGCCCTACTTCATGCAGCACGAGAAGCATGCCAGCCCGGCCATGCTGCGCGCGGCCATCGCCAACTACTGGGCCAAGGGGGCGGACGGACTGATCGTGGCCCCCTGGTTCCCCTGGCCCTTCCGGGAGGAAGAGCGGGCGCTGCTGACCGACATCGGCGACCCCGAAGCCGTCAAGGAACGGACCAAGCACTACTTCGTCTCCCCGCGCGTGGAGGATGCGGCCGCCCTGGGCTACGACCACCCGCTCCCGTTGCAGTTGGAGGGGAAGAGCCCGAAGAGCTCATCCGTCCCCTTTTATGTCGCCGACGACTGCCGGTCGGACCGGGTGGGTCGGACTCGGTTGCTGCTGAGAGTGCGGAACCTGGTGGCCGCCGACAACCTGGAGTTGAGCCTCAACGGGAGCTCGCTGGGGGGAGAATCCATGCGGCGCACCAGCCACCGCTACGATTTCCAGTGGCTGGAGTACACCCTCCGCAAAGCGCTGCCTCGCCCCGGGGAGAATGTGCTGTCGGCCCGGCTGGCCTCCCGTCCCGAGGGGCTGGGCGGAGGGGTCACCATTGACCGGATGGAAATCCTGGTCGAGTACGAGGGTCCCCGGTCCATTTCCGACAGACCCGACATGCTGTAGACGGACCGGATGCGGGCGGGGCGCCCTCCCTCCCGGGCGATGTTGTCCCGGCAGTTTGAGTGAACCCCCAAAGCGGTGTCCGGATTCATCCGTTGGCGCCAGCCGATGGAAACCCTGCAATCCTTTTTTGTCAGAAGGAGTGAACCACGATGCGACGAAGAAGCTTCCTCTCGAGAACCTTGGCCGGCGCCGCCTCACTCGGCCTGTTGGGGGCCAAGAAGGCTGCGGCTCAACCGGGCCCGAAACCGGCACCCACCGATTCGTCCGGTCGAAAGCCCACCATGATGTTCTACCACGACGGGCGGCACCCGCTGATCTACATGTACGAACCTCCCATGCAGAAGGAAGAGTTCGAAACGGCCGTGGACGAGCTGCTGGGGACCCCCATCGAAGCCATCATGTTCACCATGGGAGACGGCCGGACGGTGCTGCACGACACCCAAGTGGGCGAACTGTGGGGGCACAACGTCAAGAAATGGCCACACCTGATCTTCCGGCGGGCCCACCAGAACGCCCGGGGGCTCATCGACGCCGGACACGATCCGCTGCGCGTCGTTTGCGACCGGGCCAGGGCCAAGGGGATCCTGATCTACCCGGTGCTGCTGGTTCAGCAGGGCACCGGCAAGCGGGGAACAGACACCCGTGGCTCGGATTTTCGATTCGACAACACTCACCTGGAGATTGGGGCCGGCGGCGGGGTGGATCCCGAGTTTCCGGGATTCCACGGCCTGGACTTCAAGCACGACGAAGTGCGGAACGAGCGGTTCGCCCTGGTCGAGGAAACCCTGAACCGCTACCCGGTGGACGGCTTCGAGCTTCAGCTCGACTACATGCCCTACTATTTCCGGCCGGACGAGGTGGATGCGGGGCGCCCCATCATGACGGAGTGGGTCGCCCGGGTGCACCGCGCCGTCAAGCAGAGCGGCGCCCAGCGCGAGCTGGCCATCCGCATTCCCACCAGCATCGAGGGTTGCTACTCGGTGGGGCTCGACGTCCGGGAATGGATCCGCCAGGGAATCGTGGACGTGCTCATCGGCCAAAACTTCTCGGGTCCCGAGCTGGTGGACCAGAACGCCGACTTCCGCCCCCTGGTGGCGGCCGCCAAGGGATCCCCGTGCCGAGTCCACGCGGCCATCCACAGCCACGTCGACTCCGATCGGCTGGGCGAGGCCACCGTCAAGATGATACGGGCCGCGGCCTGCAACTACTGGGACCAGGGCGTCGACGGGCTCTACCTGGCCCATTGGTTCAGCAACTGGCCCTACGAGGGAGACTTCTACGAAAAGCTGCGCGAGCTCCCCTATCCCGAGGTAATGGCCCCCAAGGACAAGACCTACTTCGTGACCACCATGACCGGCCGTTACCCCAGTCCTTCCACCGAGCCCGGACTCTCCATGCAGTTGCCGGCCGATCTGAAGGTCAACCGGCCGGTCAAGGTGGAGATGACCGTCAGCGACGATCTGCTCCGCTGGCACAAGGACGGCCGCGTCCATGAAGTCCTGCTGCGGGCCAGAGTGATCAATTCCACCGAGCTGGACCGGTTCAGCTTTCGCCTGAACGGGAAGGCCCTTCCCGTGTCCGGCTTGCGCAAGATCAATCAGCTCTACCGCATGGTGGCGCCGCGCTACCGGGTCAACAACTGCTACTGGCACATCTACCGGCTGGACCGCAGCCACTGGCCGCGCAAGGGCAGCAACACGGTGGAGATCACCCTGGCCCAAAGAGATCCCGACATCACTCCCCAGATCTTCCTGAGAGACCTGGAGCTGGACATCAAGTACCTGATGGGCAAGAACTTTCACCGGGGACAGGACCCCGACCTGGGTGAAGTGCAGTCCCTGACAGACTGAGGTCTGCAACCCCTGGGGATCCTGACGCCCCGGGGTGGTGAAGCAACCCATGAAACGGCGCCGCTTCTTCCAGACAGCTGCCGCAGCCGGCCTCGCCGGCGGGGCGGCCTCCCCTTCCCCGCACGCGCGGGCGGTGCAAGCCTCCGCTTCGGCTGACGGCGGGGCAGACCGCAAGCCCCGCATCATGTTCTACCACGACGGCCGTCATCCCCTCATCTACATGTACGAGCCCCCCATGCGAAAGGAGCAGTTCGAGTCGGCCGTGGACGAATTGCTGGGGACCCCGGTGGAAGCCCTGATGTTCACCATGGGTGACGGCCGCACCGTGCTGCACGACACCCGGGTGGGCGAGCTCTGGGGAGACCACCTCAGGAACAGCAAATGGCCCCACCTCATCTTCCGCCGCGCCTACCAGAACGCCAAGGGCCTGATCCGGGCCGGCCAGGACCCGCTCCGCGTCGTCTGCGACCGGGCCCGGAGCCGGGGAATGCTGATCTACCCGGTGCTGCTGGTCCAGCAGGGGACCGGAAAGCGCGGGGAGGACACCCGCGCCTCTGAGTTCCGCCTGAACCACCGCCACCTGGAATTCGGCGCCGGGGGCGGAGTGGATCCGTCCTTCCCCGGTTTCCACGGTCTGGACTTCAAGCACGAGGCAGTGCGCCGGGAGCGGTTCGCCCTGATCGAGGAAACGCTGCAGCGCTACCCGGTGGACGGCTTCGAGCTGCAGCTCAACTACATGCCCTACTACTTCCGCCCCGACGAGGTCGAGCCCGGGCGCCGGATCATGACCGAGTGGATCCGGCGGGTATACCGGGCGGTGAAGCGGAGCGGGGAGGGGCGCGAACTGGTGCTGCGAGTGCCGGCCAGCCTGGAGCAGTGCGAATCGGTGGGCATGGACATCCGGGAATGGCTGCGGCAAGGCATCGTGGACGTGCTCGTCCCGCAGGGGCCCGGCCGTTTCGATCCGATGCTGGACCTGGGGCCGATGCTGTCGGCCGCGCGTGGATCCTCTTGCCGCGTTCACGGCTACCTCCCCAGCACGGTGGATTCCGATCGCCTGATGGAGTCCACCCTCCCCGTCACCCGGGCCGCCGCCTGTAATCTGTGGGACCAGGGGGTGGACGGGCTCTACGTGGCCCAGTGGTTCAGCACCTGGCCCTACCGGAGCTCCTTTTACGAGCGGCTAAGGGAGCTGCCCCATCCCGATGTCATGGCTCCCCGGGACAAATACTATTTCCTGCAGACGACCACGGGACGCTACCCCGACCGGGGCGGGCGGCATCTCCCGGCGGAGCTGGAAGTCGACCGGCCGGTGAGCCTGGAATTCAGGATCAGCGACGAGCTGACGCGTTGGGCCAGGACGGGGCGGGTTCACCAGGTCCTGTTGCGGGTCCGGATGTCCAACACCACCGAGCTGGACCGCATCGTCTTCCGGCTGAACGGGAAGCCGCTTCCCGATTCGAGGTTGCGCAAGATCAACGAAATGTTTAAGCTCAAGATCCCGCGCTTCTTCCAGTTCGGTTACTGGTATGTTTACAAGCTGGACGCGGACCACTGGCCGGCCAGGGGCCTGAACCGCCTGGAGGTGGAACTGAAGCAGCGGGACCCGGAGGTCACGCCTCAGATCGCGGTGAGCAACCTGGAAGTGGAGATCAAGTACCTGCTGGGGAAGAACATGCGGCGGGACTCGGAGACCGATCTGGGCGAGCGGGAAAGTCTCAACGATCGGCATGGGAAGGCATGAATCGACGTCACTTCTTGCAGGGAGCTGGAATTCTCTTGACGGGCGGCAGCAGTCTCGACCGGGAAGCTCGGGCTTCCTCCCAAAGCGAGCGCCGGGTCCTGATCACCAGCGGTGAGACGGAGCTGGCCCAGGTCATTGCCGACCACCTCAGCCGCGACCGCGGTGTTCGGCTCACCGGTCTGACGGCTGTCCCCAGCCGTTTCCCCTTCACTGCCTGCCAACTGGATCACGACTCGGCCACCGACGAGCTGGTGCAGGGGGTGGAGGCCATCGTCCACGTGGCCGAGCCGCCTGCGGGCGCGGACGAGCGGGAACAGATCGACCACCTGACCCGCAGGACCTACAACCTGGCCAGGGCCGCCGTGGACGCCGGGGTCGACCGTCTTCTCTTTCTCAGCACACTGGAGCTGATGACGGGCTACGAGGAGGACTTCCTGGTCAGCGAACGCTGGCGGCCGCTTCCCACCACCCGGCCGTCCGTGCTGGCCAAGCACCTGGGCGAGTACACCTGCCGGGAGTTCGCCCGGGAACAAAAGCTGCAGGTGATCGTGCTTCGACTCGGCAAGGTGATAAAGGCCGCGGCCGTCAAGGGACAAGCCGCCGACCCCCTGTGGGTGGAGGAACGGGAAGTGGCACAGGCAGTCGCCGGCGCCCTGGACGCCAAGCTCTCCGACCACGCCCAGGGAGTAGGCCGCTGGAGAATCTTCCACGTGCAGTCGGAGTTCCCCGGCTCCCGCTTTCCGGTCGCCAACGCCAAGGGGGCATTGGGCTACCGGCCCTCGTTCAGGCCCTGAGGAGAATATCAGGTCAAGTCCATGAAAGTGCTCATCATCGGCGCCACCGGCTACCTGGGACCTCACGTGGTCAAGGCGCTAGAGGACCACCACCAACTCCTGCTCACCGATATAAAGCCCCCCAAGGAGGACACGCCCCATCCCTTCCGGAGGGTGGATGTCAGCTCCATGGAGCAGGTGCAGCGTGCCGCCGAGGGGATGGACGCCATCCTCAACCTTTCGGTGCTGAGGGAGCACCGGCGGATCGCCTTCGACGTGAACGCCCTGGGCTGCTACAACATCATGCAGGCGGCCGTGGACCATGGGATTCGCCGGGTCATCAACACCGGACCCCACTTCACCATCACCGGTCCCCTCTACGAGGGCATCGACCACGGCATCACGCCCGACGTCCCTCCCCACCCCAGCACCATCCTCTACGCCCTGACCAAGTCCCTGGGCCAGGAGATCTGCCGGGTGTTCAGCCAACACCACGACGTCTACGTCCTGGACTACCTGTTCTACAACTTTCGCGATCCCAAGCAGGTGAAGCGGGGCTCGGGAGGAGTGCCCTTCATCGTCTCCTGGGACGACGCCGGTGAGGCCTTCCGGCTCGGCCTGGAGATCGAACTGGACCGGCTGCCTTCCCGCTGCGAAATCTTCTTCATCTGCGCGGACATGCCCCAGGGGAAATTTCTCAACGAAAAGACCAGGCGGGTGCTGGGCTTCAAGCCCAAGGACGACCTGGCCTACCTCTGGCGCCGGCCCTGAAGGCCTTCCGACTCTGTATCCATGGGCTTACGGCAATGGCCACAATAGGCACAGAAACACAACTTGTGACATTTGTGCCTTTTGGGGTTAGACAGCCTTGGTCGCCAGGTCGCACCCGAAATTGAAATAGGCAGAACCTCAGGTTCGCCGGGACAATGACCTGCCCCGCCGCGAATATTGCAAATAGCTCAACGGACAGACCCATGATCCATCGCCGCCGTCTATTGAAGACCGCCGCCCTGGGAGCGGGGCTGGCTCCTTTTCACCTTTCCCTCTTGTCCGAAGCCCGGGCGAGGATGAAAATCGTCGAGATCGAGGAGCACGAAGTGGTCGCCCCCTTTCAAGACTACAATGCCGAGACGCTCTTCCGATATCACGGACTCTCCCTGCAGAGACGCATCATCTACGTGGTCAAGACGGACACGGGACTGGAGGGTTACGGAGAGAGCGGCGGCCCTCTGCGGAAGGGGCGGTTCAAGGACTACCTGGGCAGCGACCCGTTCGACTGGATGGCCGATACCGGCAACCTGCCCATGAACATGGCGGTTTACGACCTCATGGGGAAATTTCTGGGTCTGCCCGCCTGGAAGCTCCTGGGACCCAAGGTGCGCTCCTGGATACCGGTGGCGGCCTGGACCGTCTCGCGGCCGCCTGAAGAAATGGCGGAGGAAGTGCTTGACGTATCCCGGCGTGGCTACCACTGGCTCAAGTACCACGTGGATGTCCTGCAGAACGCCATCGATCAGACCGAGGCCATGCAGAAGGTCGCTCCCCCCGGCTTCAAGATTCACTACGACTTCAATGAGGACTCCACTTTCGAAGCCGTCTACCCGGTGCTGCGGGAGTTGGAAAAGTTTCCCGTCGCCGGACGGATCGAAGACCCTTTCCGTTCCGAAGATCGCGGCGGCTATCGCCTGCTGCGGGAGAAGTGCTCCATCCCCATCCTCATTCACCACGGCCCCCACGACGTCTTCATGAGAGACGGCCTCTGCGACGGCTTCATGGGCGGCCACGCTCCCGTAGGCCACGCCATGAAGCTGTCGGCCATGGCGGAGTCGACCAATACGCCCTTCATGCTCCAACAGACGGGCGGCATCATCAACCAGGCCTTCCTGGCCCATGAAGTGGCCGTGTTTCCCATGGCCGTCCTGGACCATGTCAACGGGTGCCATCTCTGGAAGGAGCAGGTGACGCGCGAGGACATGCCCGTGGTGGGAGGAAGCGTCGCGCTCCCGGAAGGACCCGGGCTGGGGATCAGCCTCGACCGGGAGAAGCTGAAGCGGCTGGCCCAGGCCCCGCGGCCCAGGCAAACCCGTTTCCTGGTGCGGACCCGCTATGAAGACGGCCTCAGCATTTATTTCCGGTTCGACCCCGATCTTCCCGGGGCCAACGTGAGGTTCCTCAATCCCCCCGGATTCGGGCAAAGATACTCCGGCTTCGGGCCCGACGTCCCCGGGCCGGTTCCGGGCTATGCCAATCCGGTAGTCAGCGACTTCTGGGACGAGACCGGTTCTGCGGAATTCGAGGCCATGTGGGAACGCACGGCGGAAGGTCCGGTGTGGGAGCAATCCGGCAAGCCCTGACCGATGCGGCCAGTGGATTCAATTGTAAAGGGAGCTTTTTGCAAAATTCGTGGCGGGGCAGGTCATCTTGCCGGCAAACCTGAGGTTCTGCCATTGTCATTATCGGGTGCGACCTGGTGATAAGGCCTGTCTAACCACAAAAAGCACAAGGGTCACAAATTGTGTTTTTGTGCCTTTTGTGGCCATTTCCGGTAATGGTCCCCCTGCCGAAATTTGCAAGAGCCCCAAGGAGGTGTCATGAGACGAAGACGGTTCCTCAAGACAGTCGGCGGCGGCTTGCTGGCCGGCCCCTGGTTGGGAGGCTTGACCTCGCCCCTTGTGAATCCGGGCTGGGGCCGCCCCGTTCCTGCCGGTAACAAGGGCCGCCGCATGCTGTCCAACCACGACGGCGCCATCATGGGGAGCGATCCTCCGCTGACCGCCGAGCACTTCCGCCAGGTGGTCCGGACCTACCAGGGAACCCCGGTCGATACCATCTGCTTCTGTCTGGGCGACCGCGAGGTCTACCACTATGAGAGCGAGGTCGCCGAGGTTTTCGGCCGCCGGCACGGAACCTTCAAAAGCGACTGGGAATGGCGCGTCTACGAAAATGTCCGGCGACTCATTGAATCGGGCAAGGGGCCCCTGGCGACCTTTGCCGAGGTGTGCCGGGAGGAAGGCATGGGCCTGTTCGGCTCCTTTCGCATGAACAGCCACTACGGCGTGGATCCCAGCTCCCCCAACCACAGCGAGTTTCGGCTCAAACACCCCCAATGGCTGATCGGGCACCCCGCCGGCTATTCCAAGGAGAGCAAGGAATGGGGGATCCGCATGGGCTTGAACTATGCCATCCCGGAAGTCCGCGAGCACATGGCGGCCACCATCACCGAGGTCTTCACCCGATTTCAGGTGGACGGCGTGGAGCTGGACTTCATGCGGCACCCGGCCTTTTTCAAGTTGCACGAGGCGGTGGAGAATCACCACCACATGACCGACATGCTGCGGCAAATCAAGCGCCGCCGGGACCAGGTAAGCCGGGAGACCGGCCGCAAGATCGAACTGGCCATGCGGGTCCCGCCCACCTTCGCCGACGCCCTGCGGGTGGGTCTGGACGTGCGCACCTGGATCCGGGAGGGCCTGGTGGACCTGCTCATTGCGGGAGGGGGCTTCATTCCCTTCGACATGCCCTTCGAATCGTTCGTGGAGGCGGCCCGCGGCACCGATTGCCGGGTGCTGGGCGGACTGGAGCTGCTCCGCTACATGAGCGGACCCACTGCCGACCTGGACGTCAACCGAGCCATCGCCATGCGCTTCTGGCAGGGCGGGGCCGACGGACTGCAGCTGTTCAACTACTTCGCCCAGGAAACGGATTGGAAGCGGCAGTTTTTCCGGGAAATCGGCGACCCCGAGCGGCTGGCCACCCTGGACAAACGCTACCAGATGGACAAGCGACGCTGGTTCCCCGGCGCATGGAACAACCACGGCGCAGCCTTTTCATCGGCGGTGCCGGCGGTGCAGCTCCCGGTGGACCTCACCGAGACGCCGCCCGGAGGCGGCCCCCGCCTGCGACTCAGGATTTCCGATGACCTGGAATCGGCCACGCGCAATGGCACCCTGGACAGTGTCAAGCTGCGCCTCCTGTTCGAGAACCGCACCCTAGAAGACCAGATCGAGGTCCATCTCAACGGGGAGCGCCTGCCCGACAAGCAGTCCCCCTCCTTCGACCTGGTCTCCTACTGGAACAGGAGGCGCGGTCCCTACCAAGGAGAGTATCTGACGGGGACCCTGGAATACGACGTCGCCACCCCGCCCCTGAAGCAGGGAATCAACGTCATCCAGGTTCGACTGGTGAAACGCACCCCCAAACTGACCACCCCCCTGAGACTGGGCCTGGTGGAGGCGTCGGTGAACTACAAGTCCGGTTGAAAGAAAAAAGAGTTATCCACGAAGGGACACGAAGGACCACGAAGACACAGGTAGAAAGACTGGAAAAACAAGTTTCTTCGCCATCAAGCTGCAGCGGGCGTGGCCCTCAAAATATCTTCTTCCCCTCCCCGGGAGGCACCATGGCTCTCATTCACCGGCGCGGTTTTCTTCGTCAATCCGGGCTGGCCGCGGCCGGCCTGCCCTTCTGGTCGTCGTCGCTGTTCTCGCAACTGGCCCGGAAGATTAAGATAACCGAAATCGAAGCGCACGAGGTGCTTCCTCCCTACCACGACTACCATGCCGAGTGGCTGTTTCGCTACCAGGGGCTGCACAGCCGGTTGCGGACCATCTACATCGTCAAGACCGATGCTGGGATCGAGGGCTACGGGGAGAATTGGGGATCTCCCTGGAGCGACTTCAAGGACTATCTGGGCACCAGTCCCTTCGATTGGATCAACGACCCTCGGAACCTGCCCATGAACATGGCCGTCTACGACCTGATGGGCAAGGCGCTGGGTCTGCCGGCCTGGAAACTGATCGGGCCTCGGGTGCGGTCCTGGGTCCCCATCGCCGCCTGGACGATGTCGCAACCTCCCCGGCAGATGGCCGAAGAAGTGAGGCAATTGTCGAAACGCGGTTACCGCTGGATGAAATACCACGTGGACGTCCTGCAGAACGTGGTCGACCAGACTGCCGCCATGCAGGAGGCGGCCCCCCGGGGATTTCGAGTCCAGTACGACTTCAACGAGGATTCCAGCTTCGAAGCCGTCTATCCGGTCCTCAAGGAGCTGGAACGATTTCCCATTGCCGGGCGGATCGAAGATCCCATCCGATCCATCGACCAGGACGGCTATCGCCTGCTTCGCGAAAAGTGCGCCATCCCGATCCTGATCCACCATGGCCCGGCCGAGGTCTTTATGCGCAGGGGGCTCTCTGACGGGTTCATGTCCAGCCATGCCGGTATCGGCTCAGCCAGGAAGCTGGCGGCCATGGCGGAGAGCACCAACACCCCCTTCCTGCTGCAGATGGCCGGGGGGACCATCAACCAGGCCTTCCTGGCCCACCAGGCGGCCGTCTATCCCATGGCCTCTCTGGACCATGTAGCCCTTTGCAATCTCTGGGCGGAAGACGTGACCGTCGAGTCCATGCCGGTGGTGGGCGGCAGCGTGGCGGTTCCGCAGGGACCTGGTCTCGGGGTGAGGATCGACAGGAAAAAGCTGGAGCGGCTGGCCCGGGCGCCCCGCCCCAAACAGACACGGTTCCTGGTCAGGGTGCGCTACCGTCCGGGGCCGCACCTCTATTTCCGCTTCGATCCCGATGCCGAGGGCGCCAACATCAAGTTTCTGAGTCCGCCGGGATTCGGGCGGCGGTACTCCGGACACGGCCCCCACGTCCCGGGACCTGTCCCGGGCTATGCCAATCCGGTGGAGACTGACTTCTGGGACGAAGTGGGCACGGCCGAGTTCGAAAGGATGTGGAAACGAACCGAGGCCGGTCCCGTCTGGACGAGCGGGTCGTAGTGGGGAGTGAAGAGTGAATAGTGGAGAGTGAACAGCCGCGGGGTTCGGGAACGGGCAAGCGCCCGATGACTTGCCTTACTTGAAACAACAGAAAAATGAGTGACCCACGAAGTGACACGAAGGACTACGAATGGCCACCAAGAGGTTGGAGCAGGCTTGAGAGGGATGCGCCAAGGGTCGGCAAGGGGGTCAATGAAGGGCACCAGGGACAAAAGGATTTTCCGTGAAGGGGCAACAAGAACCGCGGCGAAGCCGGTAGTGGGCGCTTCCCACCACATCGTGACTTACAAGGATGATTAACATCGATGCACAGGATGCACAGGATTTTTTCAGGAAACGGCTAGTGTCCTGTCTCAGAAGTTCAATTGCAGTGTTTCGGCTAGAAATTAGAATGAATTCAATGAGTTAACGTCTCAAATAATTCACCGAATTAATGGGACAGGACACTAGCTTCTAATGCCGGGAATCCGCAAATCCGCACCGGATCATCGCCCGAGCCGGCTTCTGGTGCAGGAAGATCTCGTCCTGTTAATCCTGTGCATCCTGTGCATCGATGTTCAATAGGTAGAACACCGTTCTAACGGAACATGATCCTTGTTCCCGACAGGCTATGAAGATTCGTAGTTTCACTCTCGTATGATCCGCCCGGCAGGGCGGGGGGCGGGACTTATTTGAAGGACTGCGCCGCCACCGACCAGTTGCTTTGCGTGTCGATCAAACAGCTCTTCACTCTTCACTCTCCACTATTCACTATTCACTATTCACCCAGGCGCACCGCCGTCCCATACGTCGGGGAGGCTGAAACAGGGTGAAACCGGGGTGTTTCAGACAGCGGTCAGAACCGCCCAAGGCTGAGGGGTTCCAAGGGAAGGGAGAGTGGTTCCCCGCAGACCATCTCGGCCATCAGCTTGCCGCTGACGGGGCCGTGGGTATACCCCAGCATGGCATGGCCGGTGGAGAGGTAGACGTGGGGATGGCGGGGAAGCCGGTCGATGATGGGCAGCCCGTCCGGGGTGCAGGGGCGCAAGCCGCACCAGCGCTCCACGTTGGCGGGATTTTCGGCCCCTGAGAGCACCTCCAGAGCCCCCCGCCGGATGGCATCGGTACGGGTCGGGTTCAAGCTCAGATCGATCCCGGCAAACTCCATGGTTCCCGCGAATCGCAGGCGACTGCCGATGGGAGTCACCGCTACTTTTCTTTCCGCGTGGATGAGGGGAATCTTCGGGCTGAGCGCCGGCCGGTCCATGGTCAGGCTGTACCCCTTTCCGGCCTGAACCGGGACCCGGACTCCCAGTTCCCGGGCCAGCAAGGGTGTCCAGGACCCCATGGCCAAAACGATTTCACGGGCGCGGAAATCTCCCTGCTCCGTTCGGACTCCGGCAGGCCGTCCTCCCTCACGCAACCAGCCGGTTACTTGGGTCCCCGTCCTGACGGCCACCCCATGCCTGCCGAGGGTTTCTCCCAGGCCGGTGACAAACCGATGGGAATTGCCATGGGCGTCCTCGGCGGAATAGAGAGCGCCTACCACCCTCCGGTTGAGCGCGGGCTCCAGTTCCCGGGCCTGGTCCCCTGACAGGACCTTGAGATCCATGCCGTGCCTGGCCATGATCTCGGCCTCCTCCCTGCCCTCCTCCATTCCGGCCGCCGTGGTGTAGACGCTCATCAGCCCCCGCTGCTCGAAGTCGAAGCTGAGCTCTTCGGTGGCAGCCAACTCCCGAAACAGGAGCAGGCTTGTGCGGCCCATGTCCCGCAAAACGGGGATGGCTCGTTCCATGGGCCGGCGGCGGCAGGAGGCGGCGAACTGCAGCAGCCAGGAATAGAGCTGCCAGTCGACCCGGGGCCTGATCAACAGCGGGCTGTCTTCCCTGAACATCCACTTCAGGGACTTGCCGATGACGCCCGGCGCCGGGACCGGCATGGCGTGACTGGGCACGATCATGCAGGCGTTGCCGTAAGAGCAGCCGGAACAGATCTCCCCCTTCTCGATCAAGGTAACCCGGCAACCCCTCTGGGCCAGGAAGTAGGCCGTGCAGACCCCCACCGCCCCGCCACCAATCACCAGGACATCCGATTCTTCCGCCATTGCCTTGACCTGACTGTACACCTGTACTGAAACCGCAATAACGTGAATGAGTTGTAAAAGGGGTACTGCTGACGGACGAGACCCCAACCGGCCGCTCCGGGCGGAGCGGCCACCCACCGTCGTCGAACGGGAGGGCGAGACAGGAGCCCCAAATCAGATATGGGCTACACCGCAGCGCGGCTGATGGTGCGGGTCTCGGACATTCGGGTGACCAGCTCGACTCGCCTGATCCTCAGGGGCTTGTCCGAACCGGGCCCCCGGTAGTTGAGCCGAATGGACACCGGGTTGCGGCCACTCTTGAGGGCCGCGATGGGAACCTGAAACTTCAAGGCCTTGAAATGCATGTCGAAGGGTTTGTCGGCAGGAAATCCGATCATGCCGTTGCCGGGCAAGGGGGCGATTCGGTAACCCACGTCCTGCCAGCTGGAGGCCACATCCACTCCGGCGGGCTCCAGCACGGTGTCACCCACCGAAACCGTCAGACGGTCCCCCGGCTTGGAATAGTCCAGCGCCATCCACAGCTCGGCCGTCTTGGGCTTGCTGGTCTTGAAGTCGTCGGCAACCGGCATGTAAAGCGATTTGGCGCCGTCGGCCACGTTCAAGTTGAAGGGGACTGGGGCTCCCTTGGAAACCGTGTTGTAGCGCACGTAGTCGGCGCCCGGGGCTCGGGGGCTGGCCTCGAACCGCTGAACGGCCGTGTAGTGCTTGTCCTTTTTCCTCATGCGCTTGGGATCGCCGATCTCGTTCAGCAGGTGTTTCCGCCAACTGCCATACATGAACCAGTTGAAGGTGTAAAGGCCGTCGGCGCCGTCCCGCCACAGATTGGAGGCGCTCCCTCGAATAACCTCGTCCGGGCTGACGCGGTAGCTGTTCCCGTAACTGTAGAGGCTGGGATAGATGGGAAGTTGGCGAGCCTTCATCAGGCCTCGAAACTCGCTAAGAGTCGGCAGCTCGGTCAGGCCCTGACCCAGGATCAGCATATCCGCCAGATCCTCTTCGATCCACTTTTCGATTTCGAAACCGCCCAGTGCGCACCACTCCAGCTTCTCCGGGATGCGGATGGCAATCTCGATGGGCCGGCCCCGGCGCTTGGCCTTCTCGTTAAGGCTCTTGCGGATGGTGCGCATGAACTCGGTCAGGTACTTCCCGTTTTCTCGCTCGGTACCCCGTTGGAAGTAGAGCGTGTGCCGCAACCAGTCCAACTCGATGCCATCGAAATCCCAGCGATCGAAGAACTCCTCGGCGACCTTGAGCTTCAGGGCCCGGACTCTGGGATGGGCGAAGTTCAGCGCCGTCCACCAGTCGAGATCATCCACCAACCAGTCGGGGTTGATTCGCTTGAAGGTGGGCAGTTCCGGGTTGGGCAAGGCGCCTCTGGCGTGCTGGCCGTCATGGATGTCATTCATCCTGAGGGAGACGAAAGCATCCAGGCCGCGCTTGCGGCACTCCTCCACGATCACCTTGGGAGGATTGTGGCCGGCGTCCGCCAGGCTCTTGGGGTTGAGATACTGGTCCTTGGGATCGACCTCCGTCCCGCCGTGCCAGGTCTTGCTCTCCGGAAACTTGAACCGGTCGGCCTCGCCCGGCCACTCCAGCACGTTGCTCTGATATTCGGCCACGTTGCCGCTACCGAAACTGAACATGAGGGTGTCCACGCCCGTGTTCTCGATGGGGTCGAATACCAGAGAGGTAAACTGCTCCCGCGTGAGGGGACCATAGGAATGGGGCAATGCGGTTCGGCCCCAGCAGTGAATCATGGACCCGTCCCAATTGAACAGAAGCCGCCGCTTCTTGCCGACTGCTCCGGCCCGCTTGGGCCTGGGGCCGGCATGCAGCAACTGAGCCAATCCACCGGCTCCTACAATCATGAAACTTCGTCTGGTGATCGGTTGCATCCTGGTTCTCCCCGGCGATGTCGCTTTTTGCTGATATGGATCCCGAAATGATAGCAAGTCGCCGTCGGAAAAGATAGATCCCGGAGAAGGTTTCCTCGGCTTCAGCCCGGCAGCACCCGAAAAGAGTGACCCACGAAGCGATCTGCCACGGTCAGGGACGGGTCACAAGAGAGTGATCCGCGAAGGGACACGAAGGACCAGGAAAAAGGAATTACGCTCACCCTGAGGGGGAGTTGCAGAAGCCGAGCCGCCAGTTGAAGGCTGATGCGGTTGGGGGCGGAAGCCGGGCAGCGGCCACTGGCAACCCTGGTCAGATCGATCCCCGGCGCCTTCTGCGAAACAGGGAAAGAACCAGATCGAATGCGTACCAGGTGGCTAGAAAAGCCAGGCACTCGAGGCTGAAACTTCCAAACTTGTAGAAGCTTTCAGCCACGATCAGGGCGCCCGCTGCAGCGGGAAGCTGTTCCAATGCGATTCGGGAAAGAGGGAGGGAGTGTAACAGGCTATACATGGCGGATCCGGTTCCTCGTCAGCCCCAGGCCCGGAAGTGGTTCCCCACTGACCGAGACCTTTTGGCAACTATCTCCAATGCCGGAGGAAGCGCCTTCACGGCTGCCTTTGCCGCACCGCCCCCCGGCGTTTAAGACAGCCTATCATAACCATTGGCCGGAAATGTGGATCAGCTACCGGCCTGTTGCGCCAGTTGGGCCAGCAGGCTGGCGGCCCTGGCGCGTTTCGCCGGGTCGGTGTCCCGGGCGACGATGCGTTGCAGGACCGAGCGGGCCCGGGGATCCCCGGCTGCACCCAACTCCAGGCCCAACCGGTCCCGCTTCTCGAAATAGCTGGGATCGAAGGGTTGAATCTTGAGTGGAAGTTTCCGCCAATAATATTTTAACGGGCTGTCAGGGGGCCAATCGGCATAGACCTGCTCCCAGTTGCGAACTTCCTTTCCGTGGGGTTCCAGGCTTCCGGGAGCGATGGGTTGGTCGACTCTCTGGAACCGGGCGTCCATGGAGAGGCGCAGCCGTTTGCTTCGGTTGGCGACGCCCTTGTGAACCATCAGGCTGTGAAAGAAAAGCACGTCGCCCTGCTCCACCGGGTTGTGAACCCACTCTCCCGGCAGCTTATCCGTCACCTCCATGCCACCGGCCCCCAGCGCAGGGCGGAATTCGTAGACTCCGCCCCGATGAGAACCGGAAGAGAGCTGCAAGCCCCCCATCTCCCCTGCCAGGTCGCTCACCGGGAACCAGGCCGTGTAGGTCTCCGCCGTCCCCTGGATGGGGACCCAGTCCTGATGCGGCGGGGTGGTGTACTCGATTTTTTGGGGAAAGATGGTCCGACCGATCAATCGTGGATGGGGCAGGACCTTACCTCCCACCAGCCGCTCCACGACCGCCAGCAGGTCGGGATGGTGCTGGATGGACTGGAATTCCATGATCGACAACACCCGGGTCATGACTTCCATGTAGGGCCGTTCGGGCTCCACGCAGAAGGCCTCCAGGTTGGCAATGCCTCCCTCCCCGGCCCCGTCCTCCAGCCAACCGACTTCCTCCAGGACCCCGAGCCACTTCAGGCGCAGTTCCTCCAGCAGCCCGTGCGGCAACAGCCCCCTGACGTACAGATAGCCATCCCGATCCATTCGCCGTCTCAGTTCGGATGCATCGCCAACAATGCCCGTGGAATCCAAAAATGGCTTCACGAGAGCCTCCCTTGATCAGGTTAGTCGGGACCACCTTGCGGTTGGATCCCTGGTGTCATTTGCAGCACTCCCATCGAGGTCCCGGCAAAGAGACGGACCGGCCCGGATCCGGCCAGGACCAGGGTGTGGAGCCGGCCTGCAGTGAAGCCGGTCACTCCCCGACCGTGCCGGACCGATTCCAGCACCTCCCAGTTCGAGCCACCGTCCAGACTCCTGAAGAGACCGCGGCGCAGGGCCGCGTAGAGAATGGACGGCTTCGAAGGATCGACGAGCAGGGCCCGCACCACCGGAAATGGCGGCAATCCCCGGTTGGCGGGCGACCAGGTCTCCCCTTCGTCGCTGCTCATGAACACCCCATCCCCGTAAGAGCCTGCGTACAGGATGCGGGAAGGGGGCGGACCGACTGCCAGAGCATCGATCATGAGGCCGGGCAACCCCTGGGCATCACCCTTCCAGGTCTCTCCACCGTCGACCGATTTGAACACTCCAGAGCCGTCGGTGGCCGCGTAAAGGGTGCTGGCCGCAACCGGGTCCATGGCAAGAGCCCGTACACTCTTTTCCGTAAGTCCTCGGTTGACCGACTCCCAGGAAGAGGCGGCATCCTCGGTTTTGAAAACGCCCTCCCCATCGACCGCGGCATAAAGCACGGAAGACCTGGCAGGATCCGCCAGCAGCGACCGAACCAGGCTCAGCGGCGGCAATCCTCGGTTGGCCGCGGTCCAACTGGTTCCCCCGTTGATGCTCTTGAAGACCCCGCCGCCAAAAGTGCCGGCGTAGACGTGGCCGGCGTCGGAGGGATGGATCAGGAGGGTCTCCACCCGGGACTCTGTGAGACCCTGGTTACCGGGTTCCCATTTGAGGCCACCGTCGGAACTCTTGAAAATGCCGGAATCCAGCGTGCCCGCGTAGACCTGGTCGGGATTGGCGGGATCGAACGCCAGGGCTTGCACCAGGACATCGGTCAGCCCTTGATTCGAGGCCTTCCAATCGTTGCCTCCGTCAGTGCTCAGGAAAACACCCCCGCCCGCCGTACCCGCCAGCAGGGTGGAGCCGTCGTCAGCAAGGGCGGCCAGGGCCGTCACCGGAAAAAGATCGGGCAGCCCCCCGTGGATCTTCTTCCACTTCTCGCCCCCGTCAGCCGTCTTCAGCAATCCCTCGTTCAGGGTGCCGGCAAATGGGGCTGCCGGACCCGATCCGATCAGGGCCAGGTCGAGGACAACAGCGCCTTTCTTGACCAGCCTCCAGTTTTCCCCGCCATCCGGACTCCGGTAGACCATGCCGCCCAGGTTGTCGTCGGTGCTGACATAGAGGACCGCCGGATCGTCACGATCCACCACCGCCGCCGTAATCCAACGATCGTTCAATCCACTGCTGTTCCAGGTTTTTCCTCCGTCCAGGCTCTTGAAGAGGCCCTTGCGGTGGGTGCCGGCGTAAAGGGTCCGGGGCTCCCGCGGATCCATGGCCAGGACTTCCACCTGACTTCCGGCCAGTCCCCGGTTGCTTGCCTTCCAGGTTCTCCCGCCGTTGCTCGTCTTGAACACACCCCCGCCGAAAGTGCCCGCGTAGGCGATGGAGCCCTTGCGGGGATGGACCAGCAGAGCCTTGACAGCCCGACCGGGCAACCCGTGAAATCGGGCGGTCCAGGAGACACCCCGGTCCGAACTCCTGAAAACCGCTCCGGACGCGGTTCCGATGTAGAGAATTCGAGGATTCGAAGGAGCCACCACCAGAGCCTCGACCCCACTCCCGGTCAACCCACTGGCGCCGCGTTCCCAGCTTTGGCCCCCGTCGCTGCTGGTGAACAGGCTTCCTCGAGCGGTCCCCAGGTAGAGCCTCCGGGAATCTTCCGGATCGACAGCCAGACAGGTGACGTTGGCGCCAAAGGGCCCCCGAGGCGCCGAAGGCTCGGTCGCCGCCTCAGAGGCAGACGAACTGACGGCCATACTGGTCACGAGTGTGAAAACGCCGAAACACCGGAAACTAAAACGATTCATCATTCATCCACTCATCATTCATCATTCCTTCGGGCCGCATTGTACAACATCCCGGCGATCGGATTGGCAGGTTCACGCTACCTCGGAGACTGGCCGACAAGGAACCTGCGAATATTCGCAAATCCTTTACAAATTCTCAGTGCAAGTGGTAAATTTCCCTAAATCATCGGCAATTGATCTCCAGGCCACACTTGGAGAACCACTCACCCTGGCTGCATCGCAACTCGGGGAACGGGGGCAACGGACAATGCTCACCATCCATGGACAAAAGCAGCGGCTTTGCGACGGTATCCACCGACGCAACTTCATCAAGATCGGGGCCTTGGGCATGGGAGGACTCTCCATGCCGCAACTGTTGCGCGCCGAGCGCCACGCCGGTGTCGGCAAATCCAGCAAAGCCATCATCATGATCTATCTCCCCGGCGGCCCGCCGCACCAGGACATGTTCGAGCTCAAAATGGAGGCACCCTCGGAGATTCGCGGGGAGTTCAAGCCCATCCCCACCAACGTTTCCGGAATTCAGATCTGCGAGCATCTTCCCCGCCTGGCCAAGATGACCGACAAGCTGGCGCTCCTGCGAACCATCGTGGGGGCCAAGAACCGCCACTCGTCCCATCAGTGCATGACCGGACGCCTGAAGGACGACCCGCCCCCCGGCGGGTGGCCCGAGATCGGTTCGGTCATCTCCAAGCTGGAGGGGTCCACCCATCCGGCCGTGCCTCCCTACGTGAATCTCACCCCCAAGATGAGGCACAAGCCCTACAATTTCGGACACCCCAGCTTCCTGGGAGTGGCACACACGCCATTCCGCCCCGAGGGCGATACCCTCAGCGACATGACCCTTCAAGGGATCAGCCTGGAACGGCTGTCGGACCGCCGGGCGTTGCTTCAAAGCTTCGACCGCTTCCGGCGGGATACCGACCGGAGCGGTGGGATGGAAGGCCTGGATGCCTTCAACCAGCAGGCCTTCGACGTTCTAACCTCCAGCCGGCTCCTGGAAGCCCTGGATCTGGAGAAGGAAGATCCACGCATCCGCGAACGCTACGGAGAGGGGACCCCGCAGCATCAGGGGGACGCCGCCCCGCGACTGATGGGGCAGTTCCTCCTGGCGCGCAGGCTGGTGGAGGCCGGAGTTCGCTGCGTCACCGTCAGCTTCAGCTTTTGGGATTGGCACGGCGGCAATTTCAAGAGGGGCCGGGACAACCTGCCACCCTTCGACCAGGGGGTCAGCGCCCTGGTGGAGGATCTGCATCAACGCGGGCTGGACAAGGACGTCACCGTGATTGCCTGGGGCGAGTTCGGCCGCACTCCCAAAATCAACAAGGATGGGGGGCGGGACCACTGGCCGCGGGTATCCTGCGCGCTGATGGCGGGCGGGGGCATGCGCACCGGACAGGCGATCGGGACCACCAATCGACTGGGAGAAGAACCCAAGGAGCGGCCGATTCACTTTCAGGAAGTCTTCGCCACCCTCTACCACAACCTGGGCATCGACGCCGCCAGGACCCAGGTCACCGATCTGAACGACCGGCCGCACTACCTGGTCGACGGCTATCGCCCCTTGCCGGAAGTCATCTGACACACTCGGCGATCGACCGTAGTTCAGCTCTTGTCGCCGGTTTTCCTTCCATACAGCGCATCGATCTGGGCCTGCAGCTCATCCGCCTTGGCCTGAATGGCCTCATCGGGGCTGTCCTGCAAAGTTTTGAGCGCCAGTTTGAGCGACTCCGCCGCTTTTACCACGAATAGCGCATAGTTCTTGTGCTCGCTCAGTCCCTCCCGGCCAAACAACTTCTGGTTGTCCAGCAGACACTGTGTCAACGTCACTAGCACCCCGCTCGGAACCAGGTCCACCGATCCCTGCTCCAGGGTCGTCCGGGCCTGGGCCAGGTCCTGCTCCGACCCCACAAACCTGGCCAAGGTTCGGGCGACTCCCTTGGGAAGCTCGACGACCTCGACCTCCTCCTGCTGCTCCGAATCAAGCAAATTGCCGCTCCTCACCTCCTCCAACTGGTCAGGCCCCTGCTCGGACTCGTCCACCGGCCAGGAGGACTCCAGGGCATAGGTGGATTCCGGCGAATGCCTCTTGAGAAAGCGGTCGCAGGCCTGATACAGGACCAGCGCCACGCTCTTTCGCTTGCGGAGATAGTTGAAGGCCGTGGAGCGCAGCGTGCCGTATTGCTTGGGGTCCGCTTCCATGCCGGCCAGGTAGGCATCCGCAATGCTGCGGTACCCGTCGCTTTGGCCCACCAGCAGGACGATGTTCAGAAGCCGGGCTTTGGCGGCCTGTTCACTCTTGGGAAACTTCGCCTGCAGAGCGCCCGAGGAACTGAGCGCCTTTTCGAAACGCCCGTCCGCCACGGCCCTATTCACCTCGGAAAAAAGATACTCCGGGGTGTTCCGGTCGACCTGAGGCTCCTGGCTGCAGCCGGCGGCCGCCAGACAGACGATTGCAATCAGACTGGCACTGAGGCACGGGTGGAAAGACGTAGGAACTCTCATTGGTCAACTCCTTCCATAACGACTGGGGATGAGCCTCTACCGGTTCCATGAGGCGTACAAGGTGAGACCGACGGGCCTGCAGGCTGCATGGGCTGTCCCGGCATGCGAACCCTTGAAGACACCCTGGCGGGACAATAATGCTGGCAAAATACTGAAAACAAGCTACTTCCCTCCATCGCCAGCGCGCCGCCGAGACAATGCGGGCCAAGTCCGAGAGCCTGCAACCGCCCCCATGCGGGGCGGCATGACGTAAAGCCTGAACGGATGTTGAAACGATATGAACGGATTCTGACCGATTCCGGCAACCGCGTCAACCCTGGACGGGGCATTTAGCTGGATCAAAGCATGCCCCGAAGGAAGAGCCTGGCAGGAACAGAACCCGGCCTGGCCGCTAGCCCGCAATTCTCACCAGGGGGCGTGGTCATGGCGCAGGCATTTTCCCCTCAGCGCGTGCTCGGGAGCGAAGAGCGTAGCGGTCACTACGGTCGAGCGAGCATGGATGCGCTGAGGGGAAAAGGACAAGCCAGGGCGCTCCCAGCACCGTCTGTACACTGAAGACCCCAAACAAAGTGCTGCAAGATGTCAAGGACGAACATCCTTCTACCGTATGCTCAGCGGCCTGGTGAGAATTGCGGGCTAGGGTTCAGGGTCTACCTCTCTCCGTTCCTCAGGATGGCTTCCAATGTTGCGATGTGTCTTTTGAAGGCGGCGCGGCCCGCTTCCGTCAGGGATGCGGTGGTGCGTGGCTTGCGCCCGACAAACTCCTTGCGCACGGACACGTATCGCGCTTCCTCCAGCCAGCGCAAGTGAGCCCCGAGGTTTCCCTGGGTCAGCCTCAACAGGCCCTTGAGCTCCGGGAAGGTGGCTTCCTCGACCGTGATCAGAACGGAGATGATCCCCAGTCGCGCCTGAGAAAGAAAGGCAGGGTCGAATTCAGGCTTTGTCACCACTATTCTCTTCCGCCAACATCCGTCTTTTCGCGCGACGCATGGAAGTGACGCCGGGAACCAACATGCCAAGCCCCATACACGGACCCAGGATAAGACCATTGAACTGGGTAAATGCCATGGCCAACAACGAACCTGCAAATATCGCAGCCGCACTTACCAGATACTGGCGCGAATCAGTGGACACACCGACACCAAAGACCATGTGAGCGTAAGCAAATCCCCAAACAACCGGGACCTGCGGGCCCGGGATGATCCCCGAACTCGGCCCAAGGACACTTAGCAGTACGGCCGCCCCGACATACCACGAGCAGATCTTCGTAATTTGCTGGCCAACAAACGTCTTCTCCCCTACGACGTAACCCGGTCGCCGCTTCATACATCGCGCAATCAAAATCATGCCAGCAAAGCCTACAACCAAAGCGACGATCAGGAGTTGCCGCCACCAGTTCGGAAGTACGTTCAGAAACATCAAATTGTGGATCGGATACCAGAAGAGAACAATTGTTCCCCACAAGACAAATGGCCATGCACTCTGGTCGATGCTACGGTGCGTGCGCTCCAACACCTCCCGGATATACATCAAATCGTTACTAGCGATTTCGGTGTTCATCACTGCTCCCTCCTAATCCCTGCTATCGACAGCTTTGCTCTCGTTGATACATGTTATTAGTCTGTTATTCAGACTAGTCTATGTCAAGAACTTAATTTCAATAGAGCTTCTTGCAAAGTTCGCAGCGGGCAGGTCATCTTGCCGCCAAACCCCAGGTTCTGCCTTTTTCGATATCGGGTGCGACTTGGCTAAAAATGCTGTCTGACCACAAAAAGCACAAAAGTCACAAGTTGTGTTTTTGTGCCTTTTGTGGCCATTTCCGGCAAACGTCCCGCTGCCGAATTTTGCGAAAGGCTCAATTAACATCGATGCACAGGATTAACAGGACGAGAGTTTCCTGCACCAGAAGGCAGATCGGGCGACTATCCGATGCGGATTTGCGGATTTCCGGCATTGAAGGCCAGCCGTTTCCTGAAAAAAATCCTGTGCATCCTGTGCATCGATGTTAATAACCCCTGCAAATCACGATGCGGTGGGAACTGCCCCCCCACTGGCTCGGTCGCGGTCCTTGCAGTCCCTTCGCGGACAGATCCCTTTTGTCCCTTGTATCCTTCGTTGACCCCCTTGCCAACCTTTGGCGCATTCCTCTCGAGCCTTCTCCAACCCCTTCGTGTAACTTCGTGGATCACTCTTTTTTTCTGTTGTTTCACGTAGTGTGCGGAAGCAACTCATCAATGAGGCCTGTTCCCTTCTGCGGCGATAGCGTCTTTACACTTCAGACTCGGAAGTGGTACATTAACGGGCACCGCATTCAATGGCTCGGATCAGGCAATCGTCTGGAGGAGGCTGAGAGCAATGTTGACCATCTACGGGAAAGGCCACCGGATGTGCGACGGCATGTCGCGGCGAAACTTCATCCAGATCGGCGCGCTGGGAATGGGTGGGCTGACCATGCCCCAGCTGCTCCAGGCGGAAAAGCAGTCCGGCCTGGGCAGGTCCGACAAGGCCATCATCATGATTTACATGCCGGGCGGGCCCCCGCACCAGGACATGTACGAACTCAAGCCCGATGCTCCCTCCGAGATCCGCGGCGAGTTTCAGGCCATCAAGACCAACGTCCCGGGAATCCACATCTGCGAGCACCTGCCTAACCTGGCCAAGACCATGGACAAGCTGGTGCTGGTGAGGACCGTGGTTGGAGCCGAGAATTCACACTCCTCCTATCAATGCATGACCGGGCGTATCAGCGGCCGCCGGGGCAACCCTCCCCCGGGAGGCTGGCCGGAACTGGGATCGGTACTTTCCAAGCTGAAGGGCCCCACCGATCCCGCCATTCCGCCCTACGTCAACCTGTCCCACAAGTCCCGCCACAGCGAATACAACTTCGGCCGACCCAGTTTTCTGGGTGTGGCCCACACTCCCTTCAAGCCGCAGGGGGACATCAGAAACGACATGACCCTGAACGGGATCAGCCTGGAACGTCTTTCGGACCGCAGGCAGTTGCTGCAGAGCTTCGACCGCTTCCGGCGCGACGTGGACCGGACCGGCTTGATGGAGGGTCTGGACAGCTTCCAGGAGCAGGCCTTCGATGTCCTGACCTCCAGCCGGCTGCTGAAGGCGCTGGATGTGGAGCAGGAGAGTTCCAAGCTCCGCGACCGCTACGGCAGAGGTTCTCCGAGACTGGAACGAGACGCCGCTCCCATGCACATGGACCAGTTCGTGGTGGCTCGCCGACTGGTGGAGGCGGGTGTCCGCTGCGTGACGGTGAGCTTTGGCTACTGGGATTGGCACAGCACCAACTTCAAGAACGGGCGCTACTACCTTCCGGCCTTCGACCAGGGAGTCAGCGCCCTGGTGGAAGACCTGCACCAGCGCGGACTCGACAAGGATGTCTCGGTCATCGCCTGGGGCGAGTTCGGCCGAACTCCCAAGATCAACAAGGATGCCGGCCGCGACCACTGGCCGCGCAACTCCTGTGCCCTGATGGCCGGCGGTGGGATGCGGGCCGGCCAAGCCATCGGCTCCACCAATCGACTGGGTGAGGAACCCAAGGAAAGACCGGTCCACGTTCAGGAAATCTTTGCCACGCTCTACCACAATCTGGGCATTGACGCCGCCAGGACCCATCTCACCGATCTGAACGATCGGCCACACTACCTGGTCGACGGCCATATGCCCATGCCGGAACTGATCTGACTACAAAGGTGGGTTAGCAATGGTGACCATTCCTCGGTCGAGCCTTCCCCGGGTCACCAGCCTGAGCTTGGCATCGGTTCTGCTTCTCCTGGTTGTTCCCGCACGGAGCCAGTCCCCTCAGTCCACCCCTGCTTCCGATGCCAACCCGCTGGTAGCCTTGACCCTGGAGACCGGTCGGCCCGGTTCGACCGATCCCGACGCGGTGGCATGGCTGCGCGGATCGGAGGCAAGACAGCAGCTCCTGGTGACGGGCCGCCTGAGTGATGGGCAACTGGTGGACTACACCCGCCAAGTCCATTACGAGTCCCGACCCGCCGGAATCGTCTCCATCGACACGACCGGATTTGTAACGCCCTTGGCCAACGGATCGGTTCGGGTAACGGCCGGGGTCAACCAGGGACCCAGTGCCGTCACCCGCCTTTCCGTTCGAGAGATCGGGCATTCGAGACGTGTCAATTTCCCCAACGAGATTGTTCCCATCTTTACCAAATCGGGATGCAACAGCGGCGGTTGCCACGGCAAGGCCTCGGGTCAAAACGGCTTCAGATTGTCGCTGTTCGGCTTCGAACCCCAGGAAGACTTCGAGTTTCTGGTGATTGAGGGACGGGGACGCCGCCTGTTTCCAGCCGCACCGGAGCGGAGCCTGCTCCTGCTCAAGGCAACGGGGTCGGTCCCTCACGGCGGCGGGCTTCGGGTTGAGCGGAACTCTCCGGCCTTCGACCTGCTCTCGCGCTGGATCAGGCAAGGCATGCCTTACGGGGGGCCCAATGACGCCGGCGTGGTGGGAATCCAGGTTCTCCCGGCCCATCGACTGATGTCTCGCCGACAGGAGCAGCAGCTCCTGGTAACGGCAACCTATTCGGACGGTTCCAGCAAAGATGTGACCCGCCTTTGCCAGTATGAGTCCAACCAGAAAGAGCTGGCAGAGGTAAGCCCTTCGGGCCTGGTGCGGGTCGGGGAACGGGCCGGTCAATCGGCAGTCATGGTCCGATTCCAGGACCAGGTGGCGGTCTTTCGAGTGACGGTCCCCTACGGCGGTCGGGTGCTGGAAGGGGAGCCGCCAGAAAGTTTTATCGACCGTTGGGTGCTCAGCAAACTCCGGACTCTGGAGCTGCCGCCTTCGAAACCCTGCGACGACGCCACCTTTCTGCGCCGCACATCCATCGACATCACGGGGCGCCTGCCCACCCCTGGTCAGGCCAGAGAGTTTCTGGCGGATCCGGACCCCGACAAGCGCCGGAAATGGGTCGATCAGTTGCTGGCGAGTCCGGACTACGCCGACTATTTCGCCAACAAGTGGAGCGCCATTCTCCGCAACAAACGACGGGACGAGCGATCCACCCGGGGCAATTTTCTGTTCCACGCCTGGATCCGCCGGAGCCTCCTGGAAAACAAGCCCTACGACCAGTGGATGCGAGAGATCGTTACGGCTACCGGGGAGATTGGCCGCAATCCGGCCGTGACCTGGTTCCGGGAAGTCAAGAGCATCGAAGACCAGGTTCAGGACGCGGCCCAGATCTATCTGGGCGTTCGGCTGCAGTGCGCCCGCTGCCATCACCATCCCTACGAACAATGGAGCCAGCAGGACTACTACGGATTTGCCGCTTTCTTCTCTCGTCTGGCGCGAAAGCCGGGAACTCAGGCCGGGGAGGAAGTCATTTTCCATGACCGCGGAACGGCAGCCGCCATCAATCCCAAGACCAAGCTGCCGGTGATGCCCACGGGACTGGGTACGAGCGCCTTCGACATTTCCCCAGAGCAGGACCCTCGGCAGGTTCTGGCCGACTGGATGGCCGACAAGGACAATCCCTTCTTTGCCCGCATGCTGGTGAACCGTTACTGGAAGCATTTCATGGGACGGGGCCTGGTCGAACCGGAAGACGACATGAGAGGCACCAACCCCGCCACCAATCCGGACTTGCTGGACGCTCTGGCCGGCCATTTCATCCAAAGCGGCTTCGACCTGAAGGAGCTGATCCGGACGATCTGTCAATCCCGGACCTATCAGCGCAGTTCCCATCCCAATGGGCGAAACGCGGATGACAGTCAGAACTTCTCCAGGTACTACCCCAAGCGGTTGACGGCCGAGGTCCTGCTGGACGCAATCGACCAGGTGACCGACGTGCCGACCCAATTCCCCGGTCAGCCCATCGGGACGCGGGCCGTGCAGCTACCCGACGACAGCTTCAACGCCGACTCCTATTTCCTGACGCTGTTCGGCCGACCCAACAATGCCAGCGCCTCCGAGTCCGAGCGAACCCATGACGCCAACCTGGCCCAGAGCCTCCACCTGTTGAATTCTCGCAAGATCCACGAGAGGGTCAGCGACCCGCGGGGACGGGCCATCCGCCTGGCCAACGATTCCAGCCTGACCGACGAAGAAAAGATACGGGAACTCTATCTGTGGGCCCTGTCGCGCTTGCCAGAAGAGCCGGAAATGGAGCTCGCATTGGGCTACATACGGAAAAAGACTCAAGTGTCGGACGCTGCCGCTGCCTCGCGGAGCCGGTTGCAAGAGGCCTATCAGGACACCCTCTGGGCTCTGCTCAACACCAAAGAGTTCCTTTTCAACCATTGACCACTAGCCGAGTTCGCACCCGAGCGGCTGAGGAGGTTGCCGAACCGGTTGACTTGGGGTGGGAGCATCCAATCCGCGGGAGGGTTCCCGATGTGACCGGTTCCGGTGGAGGAGCGAGCCACTCGCACCCGGAGGGGGAGAAATCTCCATGAAACACAGGACTTCAAACACTGCTGCGAAGCTGCGGTCGGTGGCGTTGGTGTTGCTGGGAGCCGCCGGACTCTGGCAGTTGGCGGGCATCCCCGCTTGGGGCCAAATGCCGTTTCTGCGGCTTATGACGGCTTTCCCTTCCGGTGGGAAACAGGCCTCGACCGTTGAGGTCACCGTCTCCGGCAGCAACATGGACGGCGTCGACCGCCTCCTCTTTTCCCACCCGGGAATTACCGGCTCCCCGCTGATGAGAGAGAGCACCTGGCTCGAGCCGACTCCACGGCCCGTTCCCGGCAAGTTCAAGGTCACCATTGCCCCCGACGTGCCCCCGGGAGTCTACGAGTTGCGCCTGGCCGGGCACTTCGGGATTTCCAACGCTCGAGCCTTTATGGTCGGAGATCAGGAAGAGGTGCTCTCGGAGGACGACAACCACACGCTGCCAAAGTCCCGGCGGATTCCTTTGGGTGTGACCGTAAACGGCCGTAGCAACGAAGGCGTAGCCGACTATTTCACATTCGAAGCCGAGCAGGGACAGCGCATCGTGCTGAAAGTGCTGGCCCAGCGATTAGACTCCAAGATGGATGCGACCCTGGTGCTCTGCGACGCCTCCGGTAGAGAGCTCATGAGCGATCGGGACACCTACCGCCTCGACCCGTTCCTGGACTTCACGGCCCCTGCTGCCGGAGAGTACGTCGTCAAGATTTACGACTACCTCTATCGAGGCGGTCCCGAATATGCCTATCGCCTCTCGGTGGGAACCCAACCGCATATCGCATACATCTTTCCGCCGGCCGGCCGGCCGGGGAGTCGTCAATCCTACGTGGTTTACGGGCAAAATCTCCCGGGCGGCAAAACCTCCTCCGTGCTCAACCCCCAAGGGGTGCCCCTGGAGGAGAAAACCGTCGAAATCACTCTTCCCCAGGATGCTCATCTCCTGCCTGTCAACTCCTTCCTGGAACCGAGACAGGTTGTGGCGGGAGGCATCGACTTCCGATTGAACTCGCCCGAAGGAGTCTCGAACTCCGCCAGCCTTGGTTTTGCCACGGCTCCCCTGGTCAGCGAACTGGAACCCAACAATCAGCCCCATTCGGCCCAGAGGGTTTCGCTGCCCTGCGAGATCCAGGGGCAGTTCTTCCCCCAGGCAGACCAGGACTGGTTTGTCTTTGAAGCCGAGAAGGGCGCCAGCTACTGGATTGAAGTGTTCTCACATCGGCTGGGTCTGCCCACCGATCCCGTAGTGGTGCTGCAGAGGTTGTCCGTCGATGGCAATGGCTTGGAGCAGCCGGAGTTGGTGGCGCGATTGGACGATGACAACACTTTTCTCGGAGACGAGCGCTATAACACCGGAAGCCGCGACCCGGTCTTTCGATTCAAGGCCGAGCACGACGGCGCCTACCGGCTCAAGATTCACGATTTGGCGGCCACACGGGAGAGCCGCCCCTCCCAACTCTACCGGCTGTCGATTCGCCATTCCGATCCCGATTTCCGCCTGTTGGTGGCTACCGACGATCCCGGAGGCTCCAACGACGACGGCATCATCTGGGAACCCCTGGTGCGGCTGGGAGGGAAGACCCGCATGAACGTCATGGCCATCCGGCGCGACGGATTCGAGGGCAGGATCGATCTCGAGGTCAAGGGGTTGCCCCCCGGGATCAGCTTCCCGGGAGCAACCATCCTGGAAAAGAGCAACGGAACCTACCTGTACTTCGAGGCGTCTCCCGAGGCGGCGGGTTGGACCGGGGCCGTGGAGGTGATCGGCAGGGCAAGGATCGATGGCCGGGCGGTTGAGCGTCAGGCGCGCCACGCTACCCTGGTCTGGAACTCCGGCTCGCTGAGACGGGCAGGCGCGCAATCCCGGCTGGTGCGGAATCGGACCCTGGCCGTGAGCCGAAACGAGTTGGCCCCTCAGCTTCCAGAGTTCCGGATCCAAAAGCAGGCGTGGGACGTCCCTCTGGAAGGCAATCTGAAAATCCCCTTTCAGCTCGCTCGCCGCCCCCTTCTGCCGGGCGAGTTGAAGCTGCGCCTGGGAACGCTTGACGGACTGAGGGAGGGCACCACCAAGCTGGTTGTGGACGATGAGAGCAGCGAGGGAACGCTCGTCTACAAGGTCACCAAGCGGGGGAACGAGTTCAAGCCCGGAAAGTACACTTTTTCGACGGTGGCAGTGGGACAGGTCACCTATCGCAACCAACCCGAAGGGGTGGCTCATGCCCGTCGGGAAACGATGAGGTTACAACAACTGTCCGAACGGAAAACGGTTGTGGCGGGAAGAAGCACCGGGAAGACAACTCCCCAATCCGAGGCGGATGCGGCCGCCCAAGCCAAGGAGGCCGAGCGGGCGCGCAGGGCGGCCGAGAAGCGCTTGCAAGAGGCGATTGCCAAGGCATCCCCTCGAAAAGTCAGGATGGCTGCTCATTCCAGAGCTCTGGATTTGACCATCCATCCGTCTCCCATTCTCCTGACTGGAAAGGAGAGGCTGTGGCACTCTCAAGCCGGGACCAACCTGGAATTGCCCCTTTCCATCAAGCGCCTGTTCAACTACGCCGACCCGGTTGAGATCGGTCTCAAAGTTCCCATCCACATCGTCGGGATCGAGGCCGAGTCGGTAACCATTCCGAAAGGCGAGACGACCTCCGCCCTGCTTGTCCGGCTGGCTGCCGATCTGGATCCCGGCGATTATCCGCTCAAGCTCCAAGCAACGCTTCAACTGAACGAGCAGGAAATTCAGGTGGAAGAGCCGCTGACGATCCGGGTGCAACCCGTCCTGCAGGAGACCTCTCTCAGACACCGTCCATGAAGCGGTTCCTCAAGACCCTCCATTCCGGCCGCCGGGCCAGACGCCGGCCCGAACTGCCGGCGCCGGGACATCCGGTGATTCTTTGGCTGACTTTGCTGGCGACCGTCGCGGCCGCCCCTGTCCGGGCTCAACTCGACCAGGACAAGGATGGGGCTCGGGACGGATCCATTCCCATTTCGGTCCCGGACAGGCAGGAACCTGTCAGCTTCAACAGGGATCTCCTTCCGATTTTTCAGGCCAAATGCCTGGCCTGTCACAGCAAGAGCCTGGCTCTCGGAAAAGTGGTTCTGGAAGACAGGCAGCTGATTCTCTCCGGCGATCGAGCAGAACCGCTGGTCGTTCCAGGCAACGGCGCCGACAGTCTGCTGCTCCAGGTGGCCGCTCATATCCGCCAACCCTTTATGCCGCCTGAGGGGAATGCCGCCGAGGCTGCGCCCCTCACCTCCGAAGAGCTTGGGCTCCTTAAACTCTGGATCGATCAGGGTGCCCGGGCAGGCGACCCGACCAGCCTCTTGCCCCAATTGAATTGGAAGGTCATTCCGGCAACCTTGAATCCTGTCTACAGCGCCGCCATCAGTCCTGATGGCAACTACGCCGCCTGCGGACGCTCCAACAGGATTCTCGTTTACCACCTGGCCTCTGGCCGACTGGCGGCACGACTCACCGACCCCTCATTGAACCCGGGCAGCCTCTATGCGGAGCCGGGGGTCAGCCACCTGGACATGGTTCACTCGCTGGCCTTCAGTCCCAAGGGTGATCTCCTGGTTTCTGGAGGCTACAGGACCTTGAAATTCTGGCGTTTGCAGATGTCAGGTCCGGTTCCAAGCCCGACCGAACCAAGCCAGAACAAACAGGAATTGTCCTGGGTCTTGGAGCGGGTGGTCGGATCGGCGCAAGATTCATCCGGGCCCATGGGAAGGGTAACGGCATTGGCCTTCAGTCCCGATGGCCAACTGCTGGCAACCGGAAGTGGAGACCCGTCCAGAAGCGGCGAACTCAAGATCTGGCGCGCGGAGAATGGGGAACTCGCGGGAGAGGTTCCCGATGCGCACATCGACACCATCCTCGGAATCGAGTTCTCACCGGACGGCCGCTATCTGGCTACCGCCTCCACCGACCGATTTGCCAGAGTCTTTGAGGTCGAGAGCCGCCAATTGGCCAAGACCCTTGAGGGACACACCCACCATGTTCTGGACGTGGCCTGGAAAGCAGACGGCAAGATTCTGGCCACCTGCGGCGCCGATGGCGACGTCAAGCTTTGGGATTTTGAAACGGGCGAACAGAAACAGACCCTCGGCGGCTACGAGAAAGAGATCACTTCCCTGAGCTTCATTGCCGACAGCGACCGATTGTTGATCAGTTCAGGAGATCCCATCGTACGCTTGGGGGAACGACGGCTTGGCGGCGTGTCCTCCTTCGTCCACGTGTCGGCAGTGAGCAGGGATGGTCGGACGGTCGTGGCGGGAGACCAGGACGGTCGCCTGCTGGTCTGGCGTTCTCCCGGCCTGCAGCCGCTATTCGTGCTTGAGCCGGAGGCGGAACCCGTTGACGGCCCTTCCGGGAAGTAGTCTGCACGGTCCGGCATTCCGTTGCGTTTCATTCCACGCCGACTCCATGATCACCTCGTTTCTGGTTGCAGTGGGCCGCACCTTCGCGGATGCCCTGCTACCCCCCATTTTCTTTGCCGGACTGGGAGCTCTCACCGACCGGCTGCTGCACTTCGAGCTCCGCAGTCTGAGCCGTTTATGTCTCTACATCCTGTCGCCTGCACTACTCTTCTCTTCCCTCATGAAGGTGGAGGTCACCCTGGCGCAGGCGGGACAAGTGGTTGCGTTCGTATTTCTGGTCCTGTCGGGCATGGCTCTGCTGGGATGGATTTATGCCAGGCTTCGCCGTATGGACGGGCCCGCCACCGGCGCCGCCGTCATGGCGGCAACCTTCTTCAACGCCGTCACCCTGGGATTCCCCTTCGTGCTGTTTGCCTTCGGCGAGGAAGGACTGCGCCTGGCCGCTGTCCTGGTGGCAACCAACTCTTTGCCGCACAACACCTGTGGCTTGTTTCTGGCTGCCAGGGGCGTGCACGGAACCCGGCAATCTCTTTGGAAGCTGGCCCGGATGCCGGTTCCCTACGCCATTCTGGCTGCGCTGTTCCTACGCGCCTTTGAAATCCCCCTGCCGGCCTCCGTCTTCGAGCCGGTCGACATCCTAGGCAGGGCGGGAATTCCGGTATTGTTGATCACCATCGGAATGGAGGTGGGCCGCATCCCGCTTCGGATCAACCATCCCGACACCTGGGGCGTGGTCGCTCTCAGACTACTGGTCGGTCCCCTTTGGGCCTGGTGGGCCGCGTCCCTGGTTGGCTTGGGAGGCTTGCTGGGTCAGGTGGTGGTGCTGCAGGCAAGCATGCCTACGGCGATCATGCCGATCGTTTTCGCTCGAGAACTCGGCAGTAACGTCGCTTTCGTCTCAAGAGCGGTACTCTTCTCCACGCTGTCCAGCATCCTGACCCTTTCCCTGGTGCTGGTGCTGGTCCGCTGAGAAATGCGGGTTAAGGAAGCGACTACAGGAGTATGATAGCTGTCGTCCCGGGCGCATCATCCTCGAACGACCCGGTTTCACCGTCACGCAATCTCATCCCCCAGGAGAAATACCATGCACGTTCGCGAGTTGTTCGATCTTTCCGATTGCACGGCCATCGTCACCGGGGGCACCGGACTCTATGGAACTCCCATGTCGGAAGCCTTGGCCGAAGCCGGAGCTCACGTGATCATCGCTTCTCGCAACAAGTCCCGCTGCCTGGAATGGGCGGCCAGCCTGGTGGACCGGGGACTGAAGGCCAGCGGCGAAAGTTACGACCAAGGAAGCGAGGAATCGATCCTGGCCTTTAGTGAGCGAGTGCTGGAACAACAGGGCTCAGTCGACATTCTGGTCAACAACTCAGTGGGACGCTCCATGCGGAGTTATGCAGCTCCACTGGACGACTGGAGGCAGTCGATGGAGGTCAATGGCACGGGACTCTTTGCCATCTCCCGCGCCTTTATGGATCCCATGATGAAGAGAAAAAAGGGGACCATCATCAACATCGGGTCCGTTCAGGGAGTGGTCGCCCCGGACTTCAGCAACTATGCCGGCACCAACATGACCACCCCGCCCGACTACCAGTTTCACAAGCACGGCCTCGTCGGGCTCACCAAGTACCTGGCGGCTTGGGCCGGGCCCCACGGTGTTCGAGTGAATGCCATTTCCCCAGGCGGTTACAACCCGGAGGTGGCTCACGAACCCTTTCTGTCGCAGTACAACCGTCGCGTCTTTCTGGGAAGAATGGCGGAATTCGACGATATCAAGGGCGTGGCGCTCTTCCTGGCCTCCGAGGCGTCCCGTTACATCACCGGGCAAAACATCGTGCTGGACGGCGGCTATTGCGCCTGACGGCTTACCTGAAACAAACGCCGTAACTCAGGAAGCCGCAGCTTTGCGGCGTCGCGTATGCCCCCCTCCGCATCAGCCTTCGCCTGCGGCTCGGCTTCTGCGACTCCCCCTCA
>JAPPDF010000008.1 GCA_028875575.1 Acidobacteriota bacterium | reverse complement strand
TGACAGCCTCTTTCATGGGTCTCTTCCCGGTGGTTTGCTTCAGTTCCGCAGCGGCTTGCCCCGCTGAAGCATGTGTTGGATCCGGTCCTGCGACTTGGGTTCTCCACAGACGCTCAGGAAGGCTTCTCTTTCCAGATCCAGAAAATGCTGCTCGTTGACGTTCCTCGGGCTGCCGCAGTCACCGCCGCAGAATATATGGGCCAGTTTGCTTCCCAGGTGAAAGTCGTAGGGGCTGATGTATGCTCCCCGCAGCAACTGGTGCATGCCGATCTTGAGAGTCGAGAGTGCCGGACGGCCCAGCGCGGGCACCTCCAGCGGTGGATCGGGTTTCCGAAAGCCTTGCCGCACCAGGGTCCGCACCCTCCGCTTGGCGTCGGCGATCAGGCGGTCGGGGTTCATGGTAATGCCGTCGCCGGGGCGAAGGAAGCCCAGAGACCGGGCCTCCGGACCGCTGCCGGACACCCTTGCCTTGGCGATGGTCTCGAAGGATGTGCGCAGGCACGGAAACAGCTCCTGGCCGGCCGCGGACCTCTCCAGGCTCCGCAACACCATTTCCTTGGTGCCTCCCGCTGCCGGAATCAGGCCCACCCCCAGCTCGACCAGTCCCATGTAGGTCTCGGCCGAGGCCTGCACGGCCGAGGCGTGCAAGGCGATTTCGCAACCGCCCCCCAGGGTGAGTCCGAAGGGAGCGACGACCACTGGACAGGGGGAATACTTGATCTCCATGTTGGCCGTTTGAAACAGCCGAATCATGCTGTCGATTTCCTTCCATTTCCGTTCCCGGGCCTTGCGCAGGATTTCCACCAGGTCGGCTCCGGCCGAAAAGTTGGCACCCTGGTTACCGATTACCATGCCGGCAAAGTCGGAGCGCACGACTTGAAGCGCCTCTCGTATCATTTGAAGGGTGTCGTCCCCGATGGTGTTCATCTTGGCGTGGAACTCCAGGCAGAGAACTCCGTCGCCAAGGTCTATCAAGCTGGTCCGGGGACTCTTGCGGACCACCCTTCCCTTCTGCTCTCTGAGTGACGACAGCAGGACCATGCCTTCCGGAACGCCGAGAGGGATATAGTCCCGGGAGGGTCGATCGAAGTAGGAAACGATTGCCCGGCGGCGGTAAAATCGCTTCCCGGGCGTCTCCAGTACCATCCGCACCAACTCCGGTACGCCTCTCCCCTCGGACTCCAGGCGTGCCGCCACTGCTTCGACACCCAGGGCATCCCAGGTCTCAAAGGGTCCCAACTCCCAATTGAAACCCCACTTCATGGCGTGGTCGATGGTGACGATGTCATCGGAAATCTCCGGAATTCGATTGGCGGCGTAAACCATCTCTCCGCTGAGCGTTTTCCAGACCAGTTGTCCGGCTCGGTCGTCAGATTCAATCAATGCCCTCAACCTTTTCGCGGTGTCCGGGACACTCTTGGCCACCGCCAGCGAGGGACACTCGACCTTGCGAAGGGAGCGATACTCCAGGGACTGGGGGTCCAGGACCAGGATTTCCCCGTCCGGCGATTTTCGATAAAAGCCTTGTCCGCTCTTGGCGCCCAACCGGCCTTGCTCAATCAGCCGCTGGATGACATCCGGGATCCTGAAGAGTTGGTGGTGCTCGTCGCCGGGCGCGTTTTCAAAGAGGTTGGAGGTAACCCGGGCGAATGTGTCCAGGCCAACCACATCCAGCGTCCGAAAGGTGGCGCTCTTGGGGCGCCCGATCAGATTTCCGGTCAACAGGTCGACCTCGTCGATTCCATACCCTGCCTCCAGTACCATGCGAAGGAGTTGCTGGAGGGCGAAGGCGCCGACCCGGTTGGCCACGAAGTTGGGAGTGTCCTTGGCGACCACGATGCCCTTCCCCAGGCGATAGTGGCCGAGATGGCTGACGGTCTCGACCACCGATTCCAGGGTTTGGGGGATGGGAATCAGTTCCAGAAGCTTGAGGTAGCGGGGTGGATTGAAGAAATGGGTTCCCAGCCAGTGTTGCCGAAAATCATCGCTCAGCCCCTCGGCCAGGCGGTTGACCGAGATCCCGGAGGTGTTGGAACTGATGATCGATCCTGGCCGGCGGATCCGATCGAGGTCGTTGAGCAGGCGGGCTTTGACGTCAAAGTCTTCCGAGACGGCTTCAATGATCCAGTCCGCCTCTCCCAGCCAGGATCGGTGGTCCTGCAAGTTTCCAACTTGAATGCGCCGGGAATACTCCGGAAGAAAGAAGGCCGGAGGCTTGCTCCGTTCCGCCCGGCGCAGTCCCTGCAGCACCAGCCGCTGCCGGGATTGGGCGTCGGAAGCCGACCCTTCCGTGGATTCCTTCTCGGGAGTCGAATTCGAAGGCGGGATGTCCAGCAGGCAGACCGAAAAACGGGCGTTGACCAGGTGGGCGGCAATGGCGGCGCCCATCACGCCTGCACCGACCACCGCCACCCGTTCAATCCTCTTCTTCATAGGCGTGGCGGTCAGTCACTCCGGCTTGGATGGGCTCTCCGCGTAGAGAGCCTCGATCTCATTCTTAAACCTTTTTTCGACAACTCGACGCTTAACTTTAAGTGTTGGAGTCAGTTCTCCGTCCTCAATGGTGAAGTCCTTTTCTACAGGGATGATTTTTTTCACCGTTTCGAATGAGGCCAATCCAGCCGTCGATTCTTCGACCGCGTTCATGAGAAACTCTCGAATTTTCGGGCTTTGGAGGAGTTCGCCGTAGCTTCCAAAGGACAATCCCTGTTCCCGCGCGTGGTCGGTGATCGTCTCCGGATTGGGGACCACCAGAGCGCACAGGTAGGGGCGCCTGTCTCCCAACACGACGGCATTGAGCAGAACCGGGCTCGATTTGAGGAGCCTCTCGATTGGCTGGGGAGCAACGTTTTTCCCGCCGGCCGTAACGATCAAGTCCTTCTTGCGATCGGTGATCTGCAGGAATCCGTCCGGATCCAGTTGGCCGATGTCCCCCGTATGGAACCACCCTTCCTTGATCACCTCTCGGGTTTCCTCGGGCCTGTTGTAGTAGCCCAGCATCACCGACGGCCCCCGGGTCAGGACCTCGCCGTCTTCGGCGATTCGCACTTCCAGGCCTGGCAGCGGCGGCCCCACCGTTCCGAACCTGAAGCGGTTGGGCAGGTTGACCGCGATCACCGGTGAGGTTTCGGTGAGGCCATAGCCCTCCAGGACCAGGATTCCGGCGCTGAGGAAGAACTCGGCCAGGCTGGGGTCGAGAGGGGCGCCTCCCGAGATAAAGAAACGCAGGCGGCCGCCAATGCGCTGTTGGAGCTTGGCGAATACAAGCTTGGAGGCCAGAAATCGCTGGAATGCCAGGCCGGGGGGTGGGCTGGTCCCCCGAAGGATGTGACGGGTATGGCGCTCCCCTACCCCGAAGGCCCACTCGCCCAGGATGCGTTTCAGGCCGGAGCTGAGTTGCCGGGATTCCATGACTCGGTCGTAGAGCTTCTCGAAGAATCTGGGGACGCAAGCCACCACCGTGGGGTGGACCTCCTGCATGTTGATCGGGACCTTTTCGATGCTTTCGGCGTATGCGATGCTTACCCCGCAATAGAACATGAGGTAGTGCGCCACCCGTTCGAAAATATGGCTGAGCGGCAGCAGGGAAAGGACGCTGTCCTTGTGATCGAAGTCCAATACCCGGCTGAGTTCCAGGACGTTGGCCACGATGTTGGCATGGGAGAGCATGACTCCCTTGGGCGACCCGGTGGTGCCGGAGGTGTAGATGATGGTGGCCACGTCTTGCGGTTCGATGCCTTGACGGACCTTCAGATACCCCTCCGGGTCTTGCTGCCAGGCCTGCAGGCCCTGGTCCCGCAGGCTGTCGAAACTCCGCAGGCTGTCGGATTCCGGTTCTTCCAGGTCCATGACCACCGTGACTTGGAGACTGGGAATCTTCGACTGGATTTCCCGAATCTTCTCGAGTTGTTCCGGCGTGGACAGGATGATGATCTTGACGCCGGCGTCGTTGAGGAGACCCTCGATCTGGTTCGAGGGCAGCGTCGGATAGACGGGAACGTTGATGGCGCCGGCGGAAAGGATGGCGATGTCCGAAACCAGCCATTCGGGCCTGTTTTCCGACAAGAGGGCGATTCGGTCTCCGGGCTCTGCTCCCAGACTCACCAGTCCGGCAATCAGGCCCTGGACCTGGTTGCGGATTTCGGCCGAGGACAGCGGCTGAAAGTCTGCGTCGCGTTTGACCAGCAAGGCGTCAGGCCGACTCTTGCGGATTACGGCTTCCTCGAAGAGATCAACAAGCGTTTGTGGTGCCATGGGTTCCCTCGCGCACTCTCGTTTGTGAAATTGGGGACCATTCCCGGCGGTCGCTCCCGAGCTGGAATTTCCGGTGATTATAGCAAACCCGGGAAGCCCTCCTCGCCGAAGGCTGAATCGGTCTGCCGTCGCCGGAATTTGACTCGGTTTCGAGGCCCTTCGGAACGCCCTTTGAGCGGCCGGCCGATTGGCTTGACGCCTCCTGGCGGGTATGTTAATTTGCCACGCTTGATGCCTCCTTCCGAGACCGCCAGCCCATGACGTCTCCCCTGAAGAAGACGCCCCTGCACCGGTTGCATCAAAGGCTGGGAGCCAGGATGGGCGCTTTTGGCGGCTGGGAAATGCCCATCGAATACTCCGGAATCGTGCGGGAGCATCTGGCTGTGCGGACGAGGGTCGGTCTGTTCGACGTCAGCCACATGGGAGAGATCGAGATCGACGGACCCGGCAGCCTGGCTCTGGTGCAGCAGGCCACCTGCAACGATGCCGGACGCCTCCAACTCGGTCAGATCCAGTACTCCGCCCTGCTCACCGAGCAGGGGACCTTTGTGGATGACATTCTGGTCCATCGGCTGGAAGAAAGCCGCTTTCTCCTTTGTGTCAATGCCGGAAACACCGGCAGGAATTATCACCACATTTGCCGGCAGAACCGATTTGGGGCCCGGGTCACCGACGTCAGCCATCAATACGTGCAGTTGGCCATACAAGGTCCCGAGTCCGAATCGGTCCTCCAGCCTCTGGTCGATCTGGATCTGACTGAAATCGGCTACTACCGTTTCCGACGCGGGCAGATTCAGAACGTTCCGAGCCTGGTTGCGCGCACCGGATACACCGGGGAAGACGGCTTTGAAATTTACTTCCCACCCGTTGCGGCCGAGGCTGTCTGGGAGGCCCTGAGCCGGTCGGGACAGTCCCGGGAGTTGCTTCCGGCAGGACTGGGCGCACGCAATACGTTGCGCCTGGAGGCCAAAATGGCTCTCTACGGGCACGAGATCGATGAAGCCACAACGCCCTGGGAAGCGGGATTGGGGTGGATGGTTCGCATGGACAAGCCTGAATTCACGGGAAAGACCGCCCTGGCCGCCCAACTCGAGACGGGAGTGCAAAAGAAGCTGGTTGGTTTCGAGATGCGGGGGCCGGGAATCGGCCGTGACGGATATGACGTGCTCAGAAACGGCCGGAAAATCGGTTGGGTCACCAGCGGCAGCCCTGCTCCCTTTCTCCAGAAAAACATCGGGCTGGCCTATGTGAACGAGGGTGAAGCCCTCCGGGGCAACCGGCTGGATATACAGGTCAGAAAACGCCTGGTTCCCGCCGAAGTGGTGAAGACCCCATTCTATCGGAGACGGAGGCGTTGACCCGCTTTCCCTGGCTAAATCCCGGAGATCCCCTATGAAACTTCCCGAAGACTGTCGGTACAGCAAACAGCACGAATGGATTCGAGTCGAGGGAGCTGGCGGGACCGTGGGCATTACCGATCACGCCCAAAAGGAGTTGGGAGACGTCGTTTTCGTCGAGTTGCCTGAGATCGGCCATGTCTTTGCCGCCGATGAGGTTCTGGCAAATGTAGAGTCCGTGAAGGCCGTATCCGAAGTCTACGCTCCCGTGGCTGGAGAGGTGGTGGCCGTCAATTCGAACCTGGGGTCCTCTCCCGAACTGGTCAACGAGGACCCCTACGGAGAAGCCTGGTTTGTCAGGATCAGGTTGGTCGATTCCAGTGACCTCGACAATCTTCTCACCGCCGATCAATACCGAAAGTATGTCGAGGAGGAGTCCACCGGCTAGTGTTCTGTCTCAGACATGGGGTTGCCATGTTTCGGAGCGCAACGGCGCCGCATTCCAGGAGCGACGACGAGCCAATGCTATTCATTGCGAGGAGAAGCGACGACGAAGACGGCGCCTTTCCGCCCCAACCCGGAGGGCCGATGGAGGTTCCGGGGAGGGAGAGCACAACGGTGCCTGTTAGATGAATGGCAATGGGCATCTCCTACTGATCGTTTCCCGCTGGGACCTCCATCGGAGATGGCAATCCTGATTCTGAGACTGGACACCAGATGAGATATCTTTCGACCTCCTCGGAGCAGCAGGCTCTGATGTTGAAGGCCCTGGGCCTGCACTCGTTGGAAGACCTGCTCACCTCCATCCCCGAGGCCATCCGTCTCCGCTCCCCGCTCGATCTTCCTCCCGCCCTGAGCGAACCCGAACTGCTGGCTCGATTTGGTGAGCTGGAAGCCGGAAACGCGCCCCGAATTCTTTCCTTTCTGGGGGCCGGGGTAAACCAGCATTTCATCCCCCTGGTGATCGACAGCCTCTGTTCCCGGGGGGAGTTTCTGACTTCTTACACACCCTATCAGGCCGAGATCAGCCAGGGGACCTTGCAGGCCGTCTTCGAGTTTCAAACCTTCATTTGTCAGCTCACAGGAATGGAGATCTCCAATGCTTCCATGTATGACGGAAGCTCTGCTCTGGCGGAGGCGGTTCTGATGGCAAGACGCATCTCGCGTCGGGGGCGAGTCCTGATGGCCAGGACGGTCCATCCGGAATACCGGTCGGTCGTGGAAACGGTCACGCAACATCAGGATTTGACGATTCAAACGGTGGACCATGGAGACGACGGACGCCTCGATCCGGAGGAGTTGGAAGCTCGACTGGGTGAGGATGTCGGTGCGCTGGTGGTGCAATCGCCGAATTTTCTTGGCAACCTGGAATCCCTGGACATCCTGGCCGATCTGTGCCGCCAAAAGGGCGTGTTGCTGGTGGTCAACATCGCGGAGTTGCTCTCGCTGGGGATCGTGCGGCCTCCCGGCTCCGTCGGGGCTGATATTGTGTGCGGCGAAGCTCAGTCAATGGGAATCGCACCCGGTTATGGAGGGCCCCATGTGGGTTTTCTTGCGACACGAGAGAAGTTTGTGCGGAATTTGCCGGGCCGACTGGTGGGTCAGACCGTGGACAGGCACGGGCAACGAGGATATGTGTTGACTCTTGCGACGCGGGAACAGCACATCCGGCGGGAAAAAGCCACCTCCAACATCTGCACCAATCAGAACCTTACGGCGCTGATGGTGACCCTGTTCTGTTCCCTGCTCGGTCGGAAGGGGCTTCGGGAGTTGGCCATCCAGAATGTTGCCAAAGTCCAGTACGGGCTGGCCGCCCTGAGAAGGCTTCCTGTCGACATTTTGTTCGAGGGCCCTCGATTCAATGAGTTCGTGCTGCAATTGAACCGCCCCTACACGGAGGTGGAGGAGAAATTTCATAGCGCCGGCGTGGTTCCCGGTCTACCATTGGGGCGATATGATCCCCGGCTCGAGAATGCCCTGCTGGTATCGATTACGGAGACCAAGAGCAGGGAGGAAATCGATCGCCTGGTGGAACTGGTCGAGGCCGCGGCCTGATGCCGGTCCATCGCTTCATTCCGGTACCGCAATGAGCAACCCACCCATGAAGTTCGCCAGAACCGGCAGACACCTCAACCTGAACGAGGGGTTGATTTTCGAGCGGAGTTCTCCGGGCAGGACGGGTTACGACCTTCCTCGTTTGGATGTCCCACAGGTCGATCTCGGCGCGGCACTGGGAGCCGACAACCTGAGGGAGCCTATCCCCGGGTTTCCGGAGGTCAGCGAGGTGGACGTGGTGCGGCACTTCACCCGTCTCGCCAGCTGGAACTACAGCATCGATGCCGGCATGTATCCGCTGGGTTCCTGCACCATGAAGTACAACCCCCGCCTCAACGAACGGGTTGCCGGGATGAAGGGGCTGGCTGAATCCCATCCTCTGAGTCCCGAGTCGCTGGTGCAGGGCAGCCTGGAGGTTCTGCGTCTGTTGGCGGATTGCCTGGCGGAGATCAGCGGCATGGATGCGGTCAGCCTGCAACCTCCAGCCGGAGCCAGCGGAGAGTTGACGGGCATCCTGATGATCCGTGCCTGCTTGAGTTCACGGGGAAATCCCCGGCGGAAAGTTCTGATTCCCGACTCCGCCCACGGAACCAATCCCGCCAGCGCGGTCATTGCCGGATATGAGGTTCAATCGCTGAAGTCGGATAGCCGTGGATGCATCGATCTCAACGGGCTGGAACGGGCCATGAACGACGAGGTTGCGGCCCTGATGTTGACCAACCCCAATACGCTGGGCATCTTCGAGCAGGATATCGTGAGCATTGCCCGGATCGTCCACGACAGGGGTGGACTGGTCTACATGGATGGGGCCAACCTCAATGCCCTGATGGGAATTACCCGTCCGGGCAGCTTTGGAGTGGATGTCCTCCACATCAATCTGCACAAGACCTTTTCCACGCCACACGGCGGTGGCGGTCCCGGGGCCGGCCCCGTGGCGGTCAAACAGGTGCTGGAACCCTTCCTTCCGGTCCCAACCGTGGAGCGGCGGGAAGACAGGCGTTACTTTCTGAACTGGGATCGTCCCGATTCCATTGGCAAGGTCAAGGCTTTCTACGGAAACTTTCTGACACTGGTGCGAGCACTGGCCTATATCCTGGCCAACGGGGCCGAAGGGCTCAGGGAGGCCAGCCAGGTGGCCATTTTGAATGCCAACTACATCAAGCACCATTTGCGCGATGTTTATGACCTGCCCTACGACGAACCCATTCTTCACGAAGTGGTGTTCTCAAGCAGGCGGCAGACCCGAAATAACCTTACGGTGATGGACCTCGCCAAACGCCTGATGGATTACGGTTTTCACCCACCCACCGTTGCCTTCCCCCTGATCGTGCAGGGGGCCCTCATGATTGAGCCGTCCGAAACCGAGAGCCGGCAGGAGCTGGATCAGTTTATCCACGCCATGAGGTGCATTGCCGAGGAGGCGGATACCGACCCCGACCTCCTCAAACAGGCCCCCCATTCCACCCGGGTGAGTCGTCTGGATGAAGTCCAGGCTGCCAGACGGCCGGTGTTGCGCTGGAAGCCGGACGAGGCGGACGACCAGGACTCTTGAGTCGAAACAACGGATGTCCTGTTGGTTCGAGGCACCCCTCGCCAGTTTATCCTTGACAACCATGGAGGGGGGTCATTATAAAGAAGGGAACTTGGCACTCAATGGAAAAGAGTGCTAATAACTGCCTGTAAACCCTTTATATCAAAGGAGAAAACCCTATGAGTCTTAGACCCCTGCAGGATCGCATCCTAGTTCAGCGAACCGAGCCGGAGGAAACGGTCAGAGGTGGCCTGATTATTCCGGATACAGCCAAGGAGAAGCCCCAGGAAGGAATCGTCAAGGCCGCTGGCAATGGCAAGGTTCTTGAAAACGGCAAGCGATTGGAAATGACGCTGAAAGCTGGAGACCGCATCCTGTTCGGCAAGTATTCCGGCTCCGAGGTGACCCTGGATGGCGAAGAGTACCTCATCATGAAGGAAGAGGATGTCTTGGCGATCCTGGAGTCCGAGTAGGGCCGGCTGGACCGGTAGCGGACAAGCGGTCTCAGCAGGAAAATTTCGGGCCTGCAGGCCCAATTGGATGACTGGTAAGGAGAAAATTCATGGCTAAGCAGATTGTAAGCGGGGAAGATTCCCGACAGGCGGTCCTCCGCGGAGTAAACCAGTTGGCGGACGCAGTAAAGATTACCCTGGGACCCAGGGGACGCAATGTGGTTCTGGACAAGAAGTTCGGATCCCCGACCATCACCAAGGATGGCGTGACCGTGGCCAAGGAAGTTGAACTGGAGGATGGCCTGGAGAACATGGGCGCGCAAATGGTCCGGGAGGTGGCTTCAAAGACCAGCGACGTGGCTGGCGACGGTACCACCACGGCCACCGTGTTGGCGCAGGCCATCTTGCGTGAAGGGATCAAGACGGTCGCAGCCGGGGCCAATCCCATGGCCTTGAAACGCGGCATCGACCGTGCTGTCGAAAGCGCGGTTCAGCAGATTGAGAAGTTATCCAGCCCGGTAAAGGGTGAAATGATCGCCCAGGTCGGCACCATCTCGGCCAACGGCGACTCCGAAATCGGAGCCATCATTGCCGAAGCCATGAACAAGGTCGGCAAGGATGGCGTGATCACCGTCGAGGAAGCCAAGTCCATGGACACTTCCCTGGAGATCGTGGAAGGGATGCAGTTCGATCGAGGATATCTCTCTCCCTACTTCGTCACCGACTCCGATCGGATGGAATGTGTGCTGGAAGACGTTTTTCTGCTGATTCACGAAAAGAAGATCAGCAACATGAAGGACCTGCTGCCCATTCTCGAGCAGGTGGCCAAGGTGGGAAGACCTTTCATGATCATCGCCGAGGAAGTCGAGGGCGAGGCGCTGGCCACTCTGGTGGTCAACAAGCTCAGAGGGACCCTGAATGGTGCTGCCGTGAAGGCCCCCGGTTTCGGAGACCGGCGCAAAGCCATGCTGGAAGACATCGCGATCCTGACCGGAGGCAAGGCCATCACCGAGGATCTTGGACTCAAGCTGGAGAATCTCCGCCTGGAGGATTTGGGGCGAGCCAAGCGGGTCGTGATCGACAAGGACAATACCACCATCGTGGAGGGTGCCGGCCAGTCCGTGGAAATCGAAGGCCGGGTGCGCCAGATTCGCGCCCAGGTCGAGGAAACCACTTCTGACTATGATCGTGAAAAGCTGCAGGAGCGACTGGCCAAGCTGGTGGGAGGCGTGGCCGTAATCAGAGTGGGAGCCGCCACCGAGACCGAGCTCAAGGAAAAGAAAGCTCGCGTGGAAGACGCCATGCATGCCACCCGGGCTGCCGTGGAGGAAGGCATCGTTCCGGGTGGAGGAGTCACCTTCCTCAAGGGGATTCCGGCTCTGAAAGAGCTCCAGCTCGAGGAAGATGAACAGATCGGCGTCCAGATTGTAGTGAGAGCGATGGAGGAACCTCTTCGACAGATCGCCGCCAATGCCGGAATCGAAGGTGCGGTGATGGTCGAGGAAGTGAAGTCCGGTGAGCAGGACAGCTACGGGCTCAATGCGGAAACCGGGGCACTCGAGGACCTGACCGCCGCCGGCATCATCGATCCGGCCAAGGTCACCCGAACCGCTCTTCAGAATGCCGCCTCCGTGGCCGGCTTGCTGTTGACCACCGAGGCTCTGGTCTCCGAGCTTCCGGAGGAGAAAAAGCCGGAGCCGCCCATGCCGCACGGCCACGGCGACATGTACTAGGCTCGCATTTCAGGTGAGAGGCGGTCAGTGCCGGAACTGCCGGCCGGACCGCCTCTTCTTTCTTTCACTCCCGACCTTCCAACACACTTCCCTGCCCCTTTGTCATGAGGCCTTTCACCAGAGTGCATTGGACGGTAACCCTTACAGTCCTGGCCAGTTTGCTACTCCTGTTGATCCCTTTTTGCGGTATGGCCTTCGGGTGCGGCTGCACCTGGCTATGGGATGGAGCAGCCGCCCACTGCAATGTCTTTCAGCCCGGACCACCCGATTGTCCCTGGTGCGCCCATGGAGCCGTGGCGGGCACGGTGGCCACCCTGGGTATCGGCGCCTGCCAACTGCTGCTGGCGTTTCTGACCCTGAAACGAACTGCCAATCCCGTTCTGGCCTCTGTCGTCGGCGTGGCGGCCCTGCTCCCGGCCGGGATGTTTTTTGCCTGGCTGACGCGGCTGCTGGGACTGTAGCTCAAAATTGGGCGAGTGTTGGTGGTTATTGGAACAGTTCGGCATGGGTGCCGACCCGAACAAAGTTAATGGTACCGGCAGGGCCGGGCGAATCATTGAGCTGGTAAATCAACAGGAAGTCACCACCCACATGGCATTCCCGGTAGTTCGACCATGTGCCTTTCAGGGGGTGATCCCTCCGTTCGGGACCGAGGGGAGCATCGTTTGCAATAAGAAGCAGCATAACAGCCTTCAGCCGTTTCATATCGTATCGGCCGGAACGCGATAGCCGTTCCCAATCCCTGAGGAAGTCCCGGGTATAATCCGCCCGGCGCGGCGGGCGAGATCGTTTACTGGCGGCTGGCTTTTTCAAGTTCCGTAAACATCTCCTCCACGCTTCCGAATCGCGTTTTGCCCTGCTTCATCATTTCTTCCGACTCGGCCATGGCCTCTTGGGTCCGTGCATTGGGAACCTTGAGTTCGAGAGGGAAGGCCTGATCGGCCGCGATGCGGTGAAACAACAGGCGCACGGCATCGGAAGCCGACAGCCCCATTGCCGCCAGAGCCTCGGTTGCCTTCTGTTTCAGCTCGTTATCCATTCGGACATGGAGCATGGAACTCTGTGTACTCATTTTATGCCTCCTGTATCTCATTTGAGTTATGCCAGACTACCGGGGTTCTGTCAATAGACCGCGATCAGGCAACCGTTCTGTTGCTGGCCATCTTCGGGATTTTGGCGAAGAATGCGGACTCCTGCGTTGTGTTATGATTCGCTGAAGTTTGTGGATTCCGGTTAATCCTCTACTCCCTGTCGAGAAAAGTGGAGCGGGGCCACGCCCAAAAGTATGTAATCCTTCGTCAGGCTCAAGATGGCCTCCTGATCAGCAATGGTGCGGGGTTCAAACAGCAACTCCTGAGTTCGACGCCTTCGAGGTGGAATCAGCATCATGGCGACCCTTCTGGATGACTTTCTGGCTGGAGAACTGGAGAGCCTGAAGCACAGGAAGCTTTACCGGGATCTCAAGGTTCTGGAAGGACAACAACTGCCACAGGCTCAGTTCGATGGACGGTCTGTGGTCAATCTCTCCTCCAATAACTACCTCGGACTCAATACCCACCCCCGGCTGATGGAAGCCTCGGCTCGGGCCCTGCGTGAGCTCGGCGTTGGATCGGGCGCGGTCAGAACCATCGCCGGGACCATGCGGGTTCACATGGAGCTGGAAGAAAAGATTGCCAGGTTCAAGCAGGTGGAGGCCAGCGTGGTCTTTCAATCGGGATTTACCGCCAACGCCGGCACAGTCTCTTCGATTCTGGGCAAGGGAGACATGATCATCTCGGACGAGCTCAACCATGCCAGCATCATTGACGGTTGCCGGCTGTCGCGCGCTCAGATCCGGGTCTATCCCCACAAGGATACCCGGGCGCTGGAAGGAATTCTGGCCGAGGTTCAATCACTGCCCGGCAGGAAACTGGTGGTCACGGACGGCGTATTCTCGATGGATGGCGATGTGGCGCCGCTCCCCCGAATCGTAGAGTTGGCGGAAAAGTACGGCGCGATGATGATGGTGGATGATGCGCACGCCAGCGGGGTCATGGGCAATTGCGGTCGCGGAACGGTGGACCACTTCGGTTTGCACGGCCGGGTGGACATTCAGGTCGGCACCCTTTCCAAGGCCGTGGGATCTCTGGGCGGGTACGTCTGCGGGAGTCGCGCACTGATCGAGTACCTCTACCATCGCGCTCGACCCTTTCTGTTTTCCACCTCCCATCCTCCAGCGGTGGCGGCCTCCTGCCTGGCAGCCTTTGAGATCCTGGAGGAGGAGCCGGCCCTGATCGAGAATTTGTGGCAAAACACCCGGTTCTTCAAAGCAGGATTGGCTCGCCTGGGTTTCGACACCGGCGCCAGCGAAACACCTATCACCCCGATCATCGTTGGTCAGGGAGAGTTGGCCATGAAGTTTTCGGACCAGCTATTCGAGGAGGGAGTGTTCGCCCAGGGAATCGGTTATCCGACCGTGCCGGAGGAAGAGTCTCGTATCCGCACCATTGTGACCGCCACCCATACCCGGCAACAGCTGGAATTCGCCCTGGAGATTCTGGCCAGGGTCGGTCGCCGGCTGGGGATCATCTCCGGGTAGCCGTGGCCGGATTGTTTCCCTGCTCTCCCCCGATCCATTCATGGCTGCGGACAGGCCGGCATCCGTAAAGAAAGGAAGGCTCATGAAAGAGTTCAATCCCCCTAAGCGAATCCTGATGGGACCCGGTCCCAGCGACGTGGATCCGCGTGTGCTCAGTGCCCTTTCCGCCCCGCTGGTGGGTCATTTGGATCCCTCGTTCCTGAGGGTCATGGATGATATCCAGCAGTTGCTGCGGATGGTGTTTGAAACCGGGAATCGTTTGACCATTCCCATATCCGCCACCGGGAGCGCGGGAATGGAGGCCGCTTTCGTGAACCTGGTCGAGCCCGGAGACCCGGTGGTGGTTTGTGTGAACGGAGTTTTCGGCGAGCGGATGAGCGATATCGTTACCCGCTGTGGCGGGAAGCTGACCCGGGTGGAAGCCGAATGGGGTCGCGGCTTTGACATGGAGGAAGTCCGACAAGCCTTGCATCGGACCCGTCCCAGGATCCTGGCGGCTGTCCAGGCGGAAACCTCCACAGGAGTATTGACCCCGCCTGCCAGGCTGAGGGAGGTCTTGAGGGAGTTCCCGGAAACACTCCTGCTGCTGGACTGTGTCACCTCTCTGGGCGGACATCCGGTGGGCATCGACCAACATGGGGTCGATTTCGCCTATAGCGGGACTCAGAAGTGCTTGAGCTGCCCCCCCGGACTGGCCCCCGTTACGGTCTCGGACCGGGCCGTGGAGAGGATTCGCCGGAGAAAAAACAAGGTGCAAAGCTGGTATCTCGACCTGACCATGGTTGAAAAGTACTGGGGTGACGATCGCACCTACCACCACACGGCTCCGATTTCCATGAACTATGCGCTCCGGGAATCCCTGCGACTGGTTGTCGAGGAAGGGCTCCGGAACCGTTTCGATCGCCACCGCTTGAATCATCGAGCATTGGTGGCGGGGGTGGAGGCCATGGGATTGGAGATGCTGGTCCAACCGGAAGACCGTCTATGGGTCTTGAATACGGTCCGGGTGCCCGATGGAGTATCGGATGCCGCCGTGCGATCCCGGCTGTTGAGGGACTTCGGCATCGAGATCGGCGGAGGGTTGGGACCGCTGAAAGACAGGATCTGGCGGGTGGGGTTGATGGGAACCTCCTCCCATGCGAACAACGTGCTGATGTTGCTGAATGCCCTGGAGCGCATTCTCAGGCAGGATGGGTTCCAAATGGCCCCGGGCAGCGGAGTGGAGGCTGCTTCAGCGGTCTTCGACCAGGATGAGTCAGTTGAATGTTCGGGATAACCCACACGACGAGTGGAGAGTGAAGAGTGGTCAGGAGAGAATTTCGGGAACCGTCAAGCGCCCGCTGACTTGGCTGCGCGTGATTGACGGACTGCGACGAGACCGACACGATGCTTTGCGTGTCGAACCAATAGCTCTTCACTCTCCACTCTTCACTCTCCACTCCCCACTTTTCACTTGGTCGCACCTCCGTTCCATAGGACGGAGCCGCTGATAAAGGGCGAAGCTGCGGAGTTTCGGGCAGGTCAATCGCCGGCCGGGCCGCGGTGGGTCAGCTTTCCGAAAACACCCGGGTCCAGTTGCGGCCGATGGCGTGCCTCTCCCACCTCCCAAACCACCAGATAGACCAGTTTCAGTATTTTCTCCAGCTTGTTGAAGTTGATCTTGTTTGCCGTATCGGTGGTCTGATGATAGTCGGGATGGAAGCCGGTAAACAGGAACAGCGCGGGAGTGCCCTGTTTCAGGAAAGGCCAGTGATCGCTGCGGCGCATCAAGTCCATGGACCTGGCTTCCGCGGGAAATCTCAGATCCAGGCCGGTTCTGGCGTTGCTGCGCTCCATGAGGTCCCGTAGCATGGGAGCCACCGACGCTCCGAAGACGTTCAGCGAATTGCGGTTGTCCCTTTCCCTTTGACCGGGGAGATCGCCCACCAGATTGGCTGCGTGCTGGGCATTCCGCCCGATCATGTCCATCTGGAACATGGCCACCGTCTGTTGGAGCGGCACCGGAGGGCGATTGACGTAGTGTCGAGATCCCAGTAGTCCCATTTCTTCCGCGCCCCAGGCGGCCAGCAGGATGCTTCTCCCGGGTTTGTCCGGGTTTTCCTGGAAGGCCTCCGCGAGTTCAAGCAGCGCCGTAGTGCCGGAAGCATTGTCGTCGGCTCCCCAGAAGATCCGGCCCTTCTCATCCACACCCATATGATCGTGATGGGCTCCCAGGATGATGAACTCGTCCTTGAGAGCAGGGTCCGATCCCGGAATATGCCCAATCACGTTGTATCCCTGGAGTTGTCTCCTGCGATAGGAGACTTGCAGGTCAATTCGCCCTGGGAGGGAAAAGCTCTGAGCCCGACCCGTCCGGTCAATCAGGTCCTGCAACATCCCGAGGGACCGGGACTGAGTTTCGGGTCCGTCCGCTTGCCCCAGCAGACGTTCTCCGGCTGCGAAAGTCATTCTTGCCACCGGAATGGAGAGGGTATCCAGCCGATCCGACAGGTGGGCCCTGGCGTGTCGAAAGTTGTAGCGTGGAAAAGGAAGCTCCTTCCCTGGGGGCTGTACCAGCACCAAGCCGCACGCCCCCCGCGCCGCGGCCACAAGGGACTTCTCGACTGGGTCGGAGTAGTCGGTTGTTCCAACCCGGCGAAAGGCAATGTCGGGAGGGCCTCCGCTGAGCATGATCGCGACCTTGTCCTCGAGGTCGATCCCCTGGAAATCGTCATAGTCAAGATCGGGCGCCGTCAGTCCATATCCGACGAAGACGGCTTGCTTGCCTCGGACCGATGCGTCCGGTCCCCAGGAAGCCGGCAGGAAATCCTCACCACTCTCGAAGGAGACCACTGAACCCCGGGTGTTCGTGAAAACCAGCTGACCGGAATTTCGAGGAAGCGCCTGGCTGATCCCAAAGGAATGGATGTAATCCGTGGATTGGGGTGCTGGGAGCAGGCCATTGCCCTCGAAGACGCTGGCGATGTAGGCCGCGGTAAGCTCGGCCTCGGGGCTGCCCGTCGCCCGCCCCTTGAAATGGGAGGACGATAGAAACTTCAGTCTGGCCCGGATGCGTTCCTGGCGAATGGACTTCAATCCGAGGGCAATCTTTTCAAAGGAGATTGCCTCGAGCAGGCCGGGCAGCAGGAGCCCCAAAACGAGGCTGGGCAACAGCAATCGGGATGAGGTGAGATGGTAGGCTCTTGACTGCGTGGCGCCCTCCGCATTCCAGGCGTCGACTTGGCTAGGACCTTTCCGAGCGCGGCTGGATCCAGCGTTGGTAAGCTTCCGGAGTGTCTACGTCGATCAGGATTTCATCCGACTTCCATTCCAAATGGTGGATCTGCTGGCGATGCTGCCTGACCACAGCGACGGCTCCTTCGTCCGGACTGGCGGCAAGCAGCTCGGGAAACAGTTCCCTGGCGAACAGGACCGGATGCCCTCGCCTCCTTTGATAGCTGGGAATCACAATCGGATGACGCCCTTGGCTGAAGCACCCGATCAGTCCGTCGATCAAAGAACACTCGACCAGGGGATGGTCGACCAGGAACATCATCAAACCGTCGCAAGTCTCGGGGTCCAGAGCCCGGATGCCGGTTTGCAGGGAGGAGAGTTGTCCTTCCCGGTAGCGGGAGTTGATGACGGTTGCCGGCTCCAGGTCCGGCAGACGGCCCAGGATGACTTCGGGCCTGTGACCCAGCACGATCTTCAGGTCGACCAGCCGGGAGGCCCGAATCTGGTGGACGATATGCTCCAGGAAGGTGGTGCCGAAGATCGGGAGCAAAGCCTTGGGCCGCCCCATGCGCTGCGACCGACCCGCGGCCAGGATGATGCCACTGACCCGTTTGTCCATGGGAGTCGTCAATTTCCCGCAGGCTCCTGAGGGTCGAGATCAGAGTCGTCCCGGGGGTAGGAGCCCAGAATCTTCAAGTACCCGGCCAATTCTCGCAGATGGGCCATGGCCCTTTTGCAGTGCCTGTCCTCCAGGCTGCCGGCGAAGTCGACATAGAACAGATATTCCCAGGGTTTGCCGTGCAAGGGACGGGATTCGATCTTGTAAAGGTCGATGTCCCGCAGCGCGAAAACACTCATAGAACGAAAAAGGGCCCCGGGAACATTCCGGATGGAAAAAACAATGGACGTCTTGTTGGCATCGGGCATTTTGTGGCGGCCCCTGGCCAGCAAAAGGAACCGGGTGAAGTTGGCGAAGTTGTCCTGAAGATTCTCTCGCACGATGGTCATGCCATATAGACGGGCAGCCAGGTCGCTCGCGATTGCGGCGCCGTCAAGGATCTTCTCTTCCTTGATTTTCTTGACGCTGCCCGCGGTGTCGTAGGTCGGGATGATTTTCAGCTTACCCAGCCGGGCGGTGTTTCTGCGGCACTGCATGAGCGCCTGGGGGTGGGAATAGACGCGACGGATTTGAGAAAGCCCGACCCCGGGGTTGGCGATCAGGTGGTGCAGGATGCGGAGCTTTAACTCTTTGATAATCGTAAGTCGGTGGCGTAGCAGGAGATCGTAGTTTTGGTGGATGCTGCCGGCCAGCGAGTTCTCAATGGGGATGACCCCGAATGCCGCCTCTTCCCGCTGGACTCTCTGAAATACCAGGTCAAAGGTCTCACAGGGAATCAGGTGGCTGACGCTGGGGAAAAAGCGCCGGGAGGCTATTTCACTGTATGCTCCCGGCTCGCCCTGATAGGCAACCACGCAATCTTGGCCAGGGGGCATGGTGGTTCTGCCTCCGGTAAGTCGAATCCGGGACATGACTACCCTTCAATCCCGGGAGATGAGGGAATGCGGCAGCTCCCGCAGGGAGCCGGCCGGGTTACGGGTTCCGTTGACAAAGTGGAATCCGTTGCTCGACAATGTGTTGCCCTGCATTGGGTCGCCGAGGAAGGCCCATCGAAAGCGATTGTGGCGCCGGGAGGAGCATTCTGATGCGAATTTTGCCGTTTCGGGGTTACCGCTACAACCCAAACCGTATTCCCAATCTGGACGACGTGATCTCCCTGCCCTACGATCAGTTCAAGGGCACCCGGGACGACCGGTTTCACCAGCGGCATCCCTTTAACATCGCTCATCTTATCATGAACCCCCAGACCAGTGAGGATTCCCCGTCCTGGAATCGATATACCCGGTCCAAGTCCTTGTTGGATCAATGGATGAATGAATCGATCTTCCTGCAGGACGATCAGCCCAGCATTTATCCCTACTTTCAAGACTTCTCCCTGGTTGGAGGACCTACCCTGACCCGCAAGGGATTCATAGCCCTGGGCGAAGTTACCGATTACTCCCAGGGTATGGTGCGGCCCCATGAGCGCACCATGACCAGGCCCAAGCAGGATCGCCTGGAGCTGCTGCGCTCCACCAGGGTCGACTCCGGAATCATCTTTGTCCTCTACTCTGATCCGGAAGGGGCGATCGAGGCGCTCCTGGATGAGGCGACCGGAGACCACCCTGCCATGACGGCAGCCGGTCCGGACAGGATGTCGAATCGGTTATGGCAGGTGTCGGACCCAACGGTGATCGCGCCAATCCAGCGGGCCATGCAAGACAAGCCCGTAATCATTGCCGATGGCCACCATCGTTACGAAGTTGCGGTGGAGTTCAGCCGGGAGGCCATGAGGCAGCGGTCGGAGGACCGGGCTTGGGAAAACTATCGATTCAAGCTCTTCAGCTTTGTTCGACTGGAGTCTCCGGCAATCGCCATCCTGCCTATCCATCGCATCCTGAGACATCTGGAAGGGTTTGAGCCGTCCCGCTTTCTTCAGCAACTCGAGTCGTTCTTTTCGATTGAAGCGACCGAGGTCGCCGGCGGCATTTCTTCAGGAAAGCTGGAGGAGTTGCTGCAGCGAATGCAGCAAAAGCAGACCAAGGGGCATGCGGCAATGGGAGTCTATCTGCCCGGGCTGAACCGGTTGGCCCTGCTGACGTTCCTTGGCGAGAGAGCCGATAAACTGGATTGGCCGACAGACAAGTCCGAAACCTGGCGCCAATTGGATGTGTCCATCCTGCAGGTGGCTATATTGGACCGGATACTCAATCTCGGCGAACGGGAAATGGCCCAGGGAAACTTTGTAGAGTATGTCAGCGAGGCCCGCGAGGCGGTCCTCAAGGCGGAGGACGGCTCCTGCCAATGCGTCATTCTGCTGAATCCCACCCCCATGAAGCAGGTCGAGGCCGTAGTGGAGGCTGGAGACCTGCTGCCCCAGAAAACCACCCACTTTCACCCCAAGCTCATGGAAGGCCTGGTGTTCGCCAAGCACCTCTGACCCGCATTTCTCAACTCTCAACAAGGGGCGCCACGAGTACAAACCCCGGTTGGGTGCGACTTGGTGAAAACTGCTGTTTAGCCACAAAAGGCACAATGGGCACAACTTGTGTTTTTGTGCCTTTTGTGGCCATTCCCGGAAAAGATTCTGCCGCGGAATTTTGCAAACCCCTCCTCTTTCCGTCTTTCTCAGGAGCACGTCACGGAACCTTCTCGGGACTATTCCAACCCATGGTGATTCCTCTTTTGGCCTTTGTGGATAACGCTCAGCTATTTCCGGTTACCCCGTTCGCCGGGTGGCTTCCGAAAAAGCACTCGGCTGTTCTTGCCATAGACCGAGCTGGAAGAGTCGAAGATGAATTGGCGGCATATTCCCCGGCGGGCCAGGTCCAGCATGCCCAGCGAGCCCTGAAGGTTGACTCGTTCATACAACCGGGGCTGGGCCGGCGAAGATCGAACGCCAGTTCGCACCGCCAGGTGGGAGCCGATGAAACCGGCGCAGCCGGTCAGCAGAATGGAGGTTCCCGGGGAAATTCCGGGAGTGGGGTCAATGGATTTCCAGCATCCGGTCCACCGCCCGCTTGGCTTTCAGACGGATTTCCTCCGGGACGTCGATGACATATCGGTTCTGAAGGAGTGAATCGAGGGTGTCCTGCAGGGTGATCTGATTCATGTGGGGACAACGAACGCTGCACAGGCGGAGCATCTCCTTGTCGGGGTTTTCGGCCGCGACGTTGTCTGCCATGCTGCATTCGGTCAACAGGAGATAGCGGGGGGACCGAGCCTGTTCCACGAAGCGAATCATGGCCGAGGTGCTTCCCGAAAAATCGGATGCCTCAACCACTTCCGGACTGCACTCGGGGTGAGCCAGGACCACCACGTCGGGGAACTGCCGGCGCACGTTCTCGATATCTTCCACGTTGAACTTCTCGTGGACCTCGCACTTGCCGTGCCAGCCGAGGAGCTGGTAGTCCATGTGAGGATCCTGCTTTTCCTTGGCTATGGGCCTGTCGGTGGGAAAAATAATGTGCTTGCCGCTTTCGCGAGCCACGTTTCTGGCCAAGTATTCGTCTGGAAGAAAGATGACCGTCTCTGTCTTGAACGATTCAATGACCGCCAGGGCGTTGCTGGAAGTGCAGCAGACGTCGCTTTCGGCCTTGATGTCGGCGTAGGTGTTGACGTAGGTCACCACCGGAACACCTGGAAAACGCTCGCGCAACTCCCGGACATCCTCGGCCGTGATGCTGGCCGCCAGGGAACAGCCTGCCTCCAGCGAGGGGATCAGCACCGTTTTCTCCGGGCTCAGGATCTTGGCGGTTTCCGCCATGAAGCGGACTCCGCAAAACACGATGGGATCGCCGTCGGCGGTCGCAGCCAGGCGGCTCAGCTCCAGGGAATCTCCGGTGAAATCGGGTACTGAATGGTACAGCCCGGGTTCCATGTAGTTGTGCCCCAGGATCACTGCGCCCAGGTCGCTCTTCAACTGGTTGATACGGCAAGCCAATTCGGCCTTGGCCCGGATTTCGAAATCGGGCAGGACATCGTGCAGCTTCTCCCGGAGGAGATCATAGGTTTGCAAGGCGTCGTCGGTCATAGGGCTTCAACCTGCCTCCGGGCGGAAACCGGCAGGCAATGAGAACGGTCGTCGTGCAGGAAAACCAGTATAACGCCTTCAATCGTGACCGCGCAACCGCAGCTCCCGGCGCCAGCGGGCGTAGGCGGCGATGTCCTTCCACCTCACGTTGCCCAGACTCTTGTCTCCGTAGGCCGTCTCCATTCTCCATCGAAGGTAGTCTCTGGGTGGTAACGGCAAAAAGGGCAAGCGGCGATACCAACCTCGGTCGCGGAAGGTCCAGCAGATTCGAATGAGTTCCAAGAGAACCATCACGGTCGGATTCCCAAAGCCCGACGCATCCTTCAGGAAAAATCACGCATGGTCCGATCATTGCGGATTTCCCGTTCCAGCCGTTCGGCGAACTGCAAATCGTATTCCTTGTGCTCGGGGGATGGGTGGCAGTCCCGGTACTTCGCATAGCAATGGTAGCAGATGGTCAGCTTGGGAAACTTTCGAAAGTACCGGTCAAAGCCAAGCAGGCCTGGAACCAGGCTGATTCCATAGGTCCAGTAAGCCAGCCCCAGTCCCAGCAGCAGATAGACCAGGCCCATCAGCTTCCGTGGTTCCTCGCGCACGTAGAAGTCTTTCCGGCCGCAGACCGCACAGCAGTCGACACGGTTTTCGGTGAGGTGTGCCTGGGTAAACCGAAGGGGCTGCGTGGTGCCGCAGGAAGGACAGGCCACGGGAGCGCCCTTCTCCTGCGGTCGAGCCTGGATTTCTCCATAGCAGCGCCGGCACAGAAAGGTAATCCGCATGGTCGATCCCCAATGCGTTCCCTGCTCCACGATCAGGACCGGAGCCCTGTTACGCCTCGCCCGTGTTTCTCACCAGGAGGCATGATCATGGCGCAGGAATTTTCCCTTCAGCGCGTGCTCGCGACCGAAGAG
>JAPPDF010000007.1 GCA_028875575.1 Acidobacteriota bacterium | reverse complement strand
GCTCTATCCTCCTCGATCGATACCCTATCAGCGTGTAAACCATGTTTGCGGTTTATGATGTAAAGGATGAATGCGGTCTGTACCTTCTGCGACTCCCCCCTCAAGGGGGGAGTCGGTGAGACAAGGGCTCCGCCCGCAGTCGAACCGGTGGGGGGCAATCGCGGCGTCCCTTCGACCAGGGCGGGTGGCGGCTATTCAGTGATGCTGTCCTTCACGGCCCAGCCCGGATCGGGGTCGCCGGCCATTGCCTTTCGAACTTCGGGGCTGGGCGGTCCGGCAGTGCCCCAAACGTCCGTCTGTTCCGGCACCCGTCTCCACACCGCGGGTTCGTGGGTTGCTTCGTCTTCGATGTGCTCCATGTCGCTGGAGAATTCGGACACGTAACCGGCCGGATCCTTGTAGTAGCAGAAGATGTTGTTGCCCGGGCCGTGACGTCCCGGTCCCCAGTCGGGTTTCTGCCCTCGGGCAAGAAGGTTGGAGAGACCTCTCATGACCCCGTCCACGCTCGCCATCACGTAGGCGACATGGTTGACCGATGCGTGATCTGCGCGATTGAAGGCGAGAACGTGATGTTTCGGGTTGCATCTCAGGAACGCCATCTGGTTCTCATTCCAGTCCGAGACCCGGAACCCCAGAGTATCGGTGTAGAACTCCACCACCTGATCGAAGCGCGCAGTGTTAAGGACCACGTGGCAGAGCCGGAGGGGTTCGACTTTCCCGGCGGATCCGCCGTCGGAGCGTTCGGCCACGCCGGCCGATAGCTCGATGCAGCGGTTTTCCGGGTCCAGAAAGCGCAGCCCGTATCCGCCGCCGGGTTCGTCCAGGTCGTCCGGCCGGGCCACGAGGGGAGTTCCCGTCCGTTCGAGTTCGGTTGCCGCTGCATCGACCTCCTCGCGTCCGTCAACGCTGAAGGCCAAGTGGTGGAGCCCGCACCGGTCAGCCGGATGGAGGCTGAGAATGTGATGCTCGGCCGACGATCCGCGGAAATATCTTGCGTGCCGGTCTTCTCCGGCCGATTGGAGTCCCCAGCCCTCGAGGTAGAACCTGGCGTGGGGCGCGATCGCCGGCGACAGCAACCCCACGTGGCGGATGTCCTGAATCTTCATCTGATCAGCTCTCCGGAAGGTTTCTTGGCGGGTGGTCCCCCCCGGCTTCGACACCGGAACCTTGTTCATACTTACCGAGCGGGATTCGGGGGATAGTTTCGCCCCCAATGCTACCACACTGCCTTTGTTGGCCAGACCGGATGAGGGTACACGACCCGGTGGCCTGTCTCAGACAAGATCCCTCCGGGTCAAACCGATCCTCAGGTCTCGTCGAATGTAGATTTCGACGAACTCACGCAGCCACACCTCCTTCGCAAGCGTGAACCGCTCGATCAGTTTCTGCTCGGGTCTGTCCGTGAGGTAAACGATGCGCCACCGGTTAAGGGGTCGGAATTCGCCACCGTCAACCGAGTGCTCCACGTGAAAGAGAGGCTGTCCCTGGCCGGCTCGAAGCCAGTTCCCGTCCCCATCGACGAGTTCGGCTGCTCCGATGAAAGTGGCGCTCTGCCGCGCCGGGTTGAGCAATACCTGTTCCAGGACCCACCCGCACTCTGACGGCTTGAGCCGGAGGCGCTGGCGCGAGCATCGCAGGAAGGATTCGGTTCCGTCGACTGCCGCCTGCCGGCCCCAATAGCGGGAGCTGCCCTCCGATACAACCGAAGGAATATAGAGGTCGGGCCGGAATGCCTTTTTCACCTCCATGTCCCACAGCATGGTTCGGGTGAATCTGAGCGGTTCGTTGGTGCGGTAGTACCGCGCCAGCACCAGATTGATGTCAGCCGGGGCCAGCTCGATTCGGGTGTTGCGCGGGTCGGTCCAGGCCCGCTCGAACTCTTCCTCGTGATTCAACCGAGGGACCGGCGTCGTCGCCTCGCCCCGAGCGGCGGGGTGTTCCGCCTCGCCGGTTTCGTTGGGTTTCATCCGTCGCATCTCACCGTGCACTCTCCGGGCCTTTGTCCGGGCCCCCGTCTTTTCCCGGGAGTCCGTTGAAACGGATGCAGCATCGCCGGATTCAGGTCAGCCGTGCCCTCGCCCTGCCGTGCAGATCATACATGGTAAGACAGCGACCTGTTACGAAACTCGGAGACTGGGGCCCCACCGGGACGCCGCGTTTGCCCCCCTCCGGTTCGACCGCGGGCGGGGCCCTTGTCTCACCGACTCCCCCTCAAGGGGGGAGTGATTCTTGAGGCCTGCAAACAACGCTCTGGTATCACTCCCTCCTTGAGGGGGAGTCGCAGAAGCCGAGCCGGATGGCGATGGTTGATGCGGTGGGGGGCAAGGCTCGGCTCCGGACCGTGCGACGGGGCGGCTCAAACTGGTTGCAACAGGCGTAGTTCAAATAAGCACCAAACCCCGCCTGTGGCGCCCCGACCCGCCCGCTGGCCGTCACCCCACGGTAAACGCTTCCATCGCCGGCACCAGGATCATGCTCAGCGCGATCACGACGATCGAGGTCAGGACGGTGGCGATGAGGCCGACTTTGAACATGGTCCCGAACCCAACAGCTCCGAACGAGAATGTCGTGGCCGAGGCCGGGCTGGACCAGGGAAATGCCACCGCCTGGGCCGTGCCTGCGATAATTCGGGCGAGAATGGTGGAGTTGTAGCCGAGAGTGTCCGCAATCGGAAAGAGTATCGTGGAAACCATCATCGACGTTGCCGCTCCGCTGCCCAGTTGCGTCAACAGCATCGTAGCCAGGCCCGCAACCCAGGGCAACACCCCGGCGGTGACGTTGCCCGTCAGCATGCCGGCGAGCCAATCGATCGCGCCCAGAGTGGTCAATGCGTCCGCCAGCGCCATCCCGCCGAGCACCAGGAACAGCACATTCCATCCGACGCCTTTCTGAAAGTCCCCGGCCTCCAGGGTCATTTCACCGCGCTTTGGGTCCGCCGGCAGCACGAAGAGCAGCACCATGGCCACCGGGGGCACGTACCAGATCTCGAGAAACTCGATCTCGGCGACCGTGGGCAGGGTCCACAGCACCAGCATCAGAATCAGCACGAACAGGACGTTCCTCTCGCCCCGGCTCACGGGGCCCAATTGCTCACGTTCCTTGAGGAAGCGGGCGCGAGCATTGGGGATTGACTTCACTTCGAGTGGCAGCATGAACTTCAGGATCAGATAGCAGACCGGGAAGTGGGCCGCCGTCAGGATGACCCCGGTTGACACCCACTGTGTGAAGCTGACGCTGTAGCCGGTAAACTGGTCCAGCAGCGAGAGGGTCATCGCATTGAAAACGATGCCTGCCGGCGTTGCCAGCCCTCCGGCCGCGGCACCGTACAAAACGGCCAGGCTCGCCGCGGCCGACATGCGCGTCGCGCCGGGCGCCACCGAATGTATGACCGACAACGCGATGGGCGTCATCATCACGATGACCGCCAGGTCACTGACCACCGCGGACATCACCGCGGATACGACCAGGATTGCCAGTATCAAGCCACCGCTGGAACGGGCCACACCCGGAACGCACAGCGCGGCCAGGGCGATCCTTCGAGCCAGACCGTGCTTTTGAAAGGCATGGCCGAAGAGCATGACGCCTACCAGGTAGGGCAGAATTACATGCCCGTAAGTATCAGCCACATTGGATAAGCCCATCTCCGCGCCGATTGGCAGGAGGACGAACGGCAGGAAGCTGGTGACCGCCCACGGCACCGGCCTGGTCACCCACCACGCCACGATCCAGGCGTACACACCGAGGGCGAAGTGCGCCTCGGGCGCGAGTCCGGCGAGCGGCGCGGCCCGGACGATGGCGAACGCGGCCGGCCCGGCCAGCAAGCGCAACACCAACGGCCACCGGCTGGTCGACGGTTCAGCCCCCATGTTTGGTCTCCGGGACTTTCACGTGGACGGTCACGATATCCGTGTCGTGGAACTGTTGATGGCGAACGGAGGAGGCGATGTGCCGCAGCAGTCGTAGCGAGACCTCCCGCTCCATCAACAGGTCGTCGGGCGTCTCGGTGAGCAGTGCGATCCTGTTCTGAAGGTTCTCCTCGCCGGAGGCTGCAACGAACTCGAGCACGGCGCCGTCGGCTTCCTTTTGCGCCTGCAGCAGCAGGCGCCGCCGTTCGCGCTTCTTGTCGTCCTCACCCTCACCGATCAAGGTCAGAATCGTTTCCTCGGTGGCGGCATCGAGGCGGTCTACCATGTTCGCCCCCCAGCCGCTGCGGGACGCGAACGTACCGAGAAACTCCCTGATCTTCGGCAGCACGGAAAGATTGAGATCCCCTTCGATCCGGCTGCGGCGCGGCGCCGTCGCTTCCAGAAACAGCGTCATCAGGATTGCCACGATCCCCCCGGCTGTGATGCCGTTTCCCAGCAGGCCACCCGCCAACTCCGAAAGAAGCTCGGGGAACAGCAGGTCGTTCTGGCACCCGACTCCGACCCAGAAAGCGACACCGGAGATCATTCCCTTGCGGTGATCGATCCCGCCCCTCACGACTTCTGTCATGCCACGCACGAAGGTCATCGCCAGCACGACAGTCAAGTAGGCGACAACAACCGGACTCGGTATCGCCAGGATCATGGCAATGGACTTGGGCAGAAACGCCAGCGCCATCAGCACACCACCGGCTGCAATTCCCACGTGGCGTGCCGCCACTCCGGTCAGCTCGATCGTCGGAGCGCTGACCGCGATGGTCTGGGTCGGCACGATCGCCGAGAGGCCGGAAAGCAGCTTGCCGATGCCGTCCGCGGACACCGCACCCTCCACCGCACGGTAATCCACGGCGCGCGGCCGGCGCCAGGATACGCGCTGGATGGCGACCGCGCCGGTGATTGTCTGAATGGCGCCAATGAGAGACACGAACACGAAGGCGGGAAGAAGCTCCACGAACGCCGGACCGAGGTCCAGCCCGATACCCGGCCAGCCACCCTGTGGCAGGCCGATCCACGGAGCCCGGGCAACCAGGTCGAAGTCATAGAGGCCCAACGACCCGCCAATTACCGAACCTGCAATCACCCCGGCAAGCGGAGCCCACAAACGCAGCGTCGGTCCCGCCTTCAGGGAGATGCCGCTGATGACCAGAACCGTCGCCACTGCAGTGAGCGGCGGACCCAGCGCCGTATCGTGCGGCGCGTCGGCAAGGCGACTGAATACGACCGGCAGCACGGTCGCCGGCACCAGCATGTTCACGGTGCCGACGATGGTCGGCGTCAGAAGGCGCCTGAACAGGGCGAGCCGCAGCGAAATCACGATCGGGACGAAGGACGAAGCGACGACCAGGGTAGCGAGCAGCGCCGGACCGCCCTCGGTGAGTGCACTGACGCAGACCCCGATAAAGGCTCCGGCGGGGCCCATAAAGAGCAGGTATCCCGCTCCTACCCGGCCTAGACGAACGGCCTGTAGAGCCGTGCAGATACCACTGACGGCGACCGCGCCGAACACGGCCCAGGAAAGGTAGGCGTCGGTTCCGCCGCCGGCCCGGATGACGATTGTGGGGATGAAGATGATGCTGGTTATGCCGAGAACTACCAGCTGCAGACCGCAACCCAGAGACAAGACCGCCGGAGGATTCTCATCGGGTTGGTAGCGAACGCTTGCAGCGCGCTGCTGGTGACCGTCACTCATGAGGCTCCCTCGGCCAGCTCACGCACGCCTGGTCGATCCTCATGGCCGGAGACAGTCCGAATCCCCGGTGGAGTGTTTCGTGTCCGGAGGAAGACCTGCCCGCTGCTCGCACAGGGCCAGGGGTGGCTTCCTGCGGGGTTCCGCCACCAGGCAAAGCAGGCGCGCTCGCTCCGTGTCAGCTTGAGTTCGGCATCGTCCGCCAGGAACCATCCTTTGGGGAGTCCCCCGAGAATCCGACGGACCGGACGGCGCTGCAACGTGGTTAACCGGGGCGTCCCGTCAACCAGTTCCACGGGCGGATGTGGGACTCGGAGAAGGTGCCCGCCCGGGCATAGGGACTCTCGCCGACGAACGCCTGCGCTGCCTCGAGCGAAGAAGCTTCGAGCACCAGGACCAGGCCGGTGACGGTCTCGCCATTCTCGCTGAGCGTCTGCCCACCATGGTGAACGGTCACGTCAGGATGGTGGGAGGAATCGTGAAGGTAGGCGGCGAATGCATCGGCCAAACGGAGCCGTTCCTGACCCATGTCGCCCTTGTGTGTCGCGAAGACTACGAAATGCATGGTGCACTCTCCTTTAGCCCCGGTTGCCCGCAAGACCAAACTACCACGCGCGGGCAGCCGGCACGGCCTTTTTTTGCGAATTATACACTTGACGCCACCAAATCTCCGCTTCCTATAATTCCGCCAAACAAACTCGGGACAGGCCTACGGCATGAAGAAGATGCCGCGGCTGCCAATTCAGCCAAAAGCATTCCCGGCACTCATGAAACTTGTCAGCTACCTCCTGTCGGAAGAGCCCCGGCTCGGCGCGCTCAGCAAATCGGGCGATCTGATCATTGATCTGAGCCGCGCCCATCGGGAACTGATGGGGGGCAGCCGCGGCCCGGTCAGGCGGCGGCACATCGCGCGGCCTCTGCCGACGCGGATGATCGAGTTCCTCGAAGGCGGCGCGGAAGCACTACAGACGGCAGGGGAAGCGCTCGCATACGTCGAAGGGCAACTGCCGGGCGCGAAGGAGGAGTATCTACGGCGGCACCTGCTGCGACCTCTCGCAACCACGCAGCTTCTGGCGCCGGTTCCCCGCCCTCCCAAGCTGATGGCGGCCTGGGTCAACTACGAAGAACACGGCAAGGAGACCACCGTAAAGGCGCCCCGGAACGCCCCCCTGTTCTTCACGAAGTGGTCGACCGCCGTCATCGGCCCCGGCCAGCCCATTGTCCTGCCGCGCATCAGCCGGAAGGTCGACTACGAGGCAGAGCTGGCGCTGGTGATCGGCGCCGGAGGAAAGAACATTCCGGCGGAAAATGCCTACGATCACATCGCCGGCTATACGATTCTGAACGACGTGAGCGCACGGGATTTTTCGCTTCGCGTTCTGTTTGGGACGCCGGGGCCGTCCGACATCCAGAAATCGTTCGACACCTTCGCACCAATGGGGCCGTGCCTGGTGACGCGCGATGAAATCCCCGACCCTCACGCGCTGGGCATTCGGCTCCGTATCGGGGACGAGGTCCTGCAGAACGACACCACCGGGTCGATGATCCACCGCATTCCGGCGATCATCGCCTATCTGTCCTCCATCGCCACACTGGAACCGGGCGACGCGATCGCCACCGGCACTCCCTCGGGCGTAGGTTTCACCCGCACGCCGCCGCGCTGGCTGCAACCGGGTGAAACCGTCCGCATCGAGATCGATGCAATCGGAGTGTTGGAGAACCCCGTGGTTTCGGAATCCGGGACACAATCCTAAGCGACCGCCCTCAAACCTGGTGTCCCATCTCTTCGTGGTCTGGCCCGAACCGAGGGCCGAGGCTACCTGCCATTGGCGATCAGTGGGGGGCTCGTTTTTCTACCCCGCTCCTGTTGAGCATCGGGGCCAATCGGGTTAGAATAGCTGGCCGTCCGAATTCCCTCCCTCAACATTTCTCCCCGACCTGCAGTCCACCAATGCATTCGGAGCGACCGCGTTCGTGCGTGTTGCCCGGTTCCGCTCTGAATCCGGTGGAACCCGACCTCAACCATGGCCTCCAGGGGACGCGTATCCGAAAAATGGGTCAGTGGCTGGCCGAAATCGGAGCAGCCCCGGCAACGTCTCCTGACCCGTGGCGCCGACGCCCTCAGCGACGCGGAACTGCTGGCCATCTTCCTGCGGGTCGGGATCAAGGGGACCAGCGTGCTCGACCTCTCCCGCCAACTTCTCCAGGACTTCGGCGGGTTTCGCGGCCTGCTGAAGGCCAGCCAGCAGGAGCTGGGCGGCATCAAGGGCCTGGGGGAAGCCAAGGTGGCCACCCTGAAAGCGCTGGCGGCCGTGACCGTGCGCTACATGGCCGAGGAAATGCAGCGGGGGCCCTTCATCGGGCACTCCCGGGACGTCCAGCGGCTGCTTTGCGGGCGCTTCCGGGATCGCGACCGGGAGACCTTCGCCGTGGTCTTTCTGGATACCAGGCACCACGTCCTGTCCGTGGAAGAGATGTTCCAGGGCACCCTCAACAGCGCCACCGTGTTTCCGAGGGAAATCGTCAGGAGGGCCCTGCAGTTGAATGCCGCCGCCATGGTGGCCGTACACAACCATCCCTCCGGCAACCCCTCGCCCAGCCCGGACGACCGCCAGGTAACCCGGGAGCTGCAGCGGGCCTGCGGCCTGATGGACATCTCGTTGCTCGATCACATCGTCATCGGAGGCAACGACTGCTTCAGCTTTGCCGAGCACCGCCTGCTGTGAGGGGGTGGGGAGCCACCTCTTTCACCCGCCTTCGGACCAAGCTATAATCCAGGGGATTTCGGGACCGGACCGCAAAAACGTGAAACCATTTCAACCCCACCGCAAGCCGGCTATTCCCAAGCGCTTTCCGCCACTGGTCCTATGGGCCTTGCCGCTGGGAGCCTTCCTGCTCTGGTGCCTGATCTCTCTTTGGCTGGGCCGCTGGGAGGGACAGCCGCCCGAGGTGAGCCTGGACCGCGACTTTAACGCCCTGGGAGAGAACCCCTCTCTGGTGCTCGAGGTCGAGGACGCCCAGTCCGGACTGAAGCAGCTCTCGGCAGTGCTGGAGGTGGGGAACCAGTCCTTTACGCTGGTCGACCGGAGCTACCCGGGGCCGTGGCTGCTCTTCTTCCAGCGGAGCGGCGCTCAATCCTCGGCTCGCTTCGACCTGGGCGAGATGATGGCCGCCAGCCACCAGATCCGGGAAGCCCCCGCGCAACTGTCGATCACCGCCCGCGACCACTCCTACCGCCGGTTCTTCGGCGGCAACCGGGCTCGGCTGCAGCGGGATTTCACCTTCGACATCCGTCCCCCCACCGTCCAGCCGCTGTCCGGACAGCATTACATTACTCAAGGGGGCTCGGCCTGCATTCTCTACCGGGTGGGAGAAGACACCGAGGTCTCCGGGGTTCGGGTGGGTCCCGACTTCTTTCCCGGATACGCGGCCGACCCCGACGGAGACAAGCAGGTTCGATTCTGCATTTTCGGCTATCGCTACAATCTGGAACCTAATCCGGAAATCAGGCTGGTGGCCGAAGACGCGGCCGGGAATCGGTCGGAGGCCCGCTTCCAGTACAAACTCTTTCCCAGAAAGTTCCGGCAGCGAACCATCCGGCTCAGCCCGGCATTCCTGCAACAGGTAGTTCCGGCGATCCTGAATCAGAACCCGGAGCTCTCCAGCCAGGGTGACCTGGTGAAGGACTTCCTCCAGATCAACGACGGTCTCCGGCACGCCAACCACGAGACCATCAAGCAGCTGTCGAGCCAGTCCGAGCCGCGGTTCCTCTGGACCGAAGCCTTTGCCCAGCTCAGCCGATCCAAGGTGGAGTCGCTCTTCGCCGATCACCGCACCTACCTCTATGAGGGCCGGGAGATCGACCGCCAGGACCACGTCGGCTTCGACCTGTCGGTGGTCAAGCACTACGCCATCGAAGCCTCCAACGACGGCGTGGTGCGCTACGCGGACCTGCTGGGAATCTATGGGAACACCATACTGTTGGACCACGGCTGCGGGCTGTTCTCCCTCTACGGACACCTCAGCTCCATCGCCGTAGAGGCCGGCGACCGGGTCGGCAAGGGCCAGGTGCTGGGCCGCAGCGGCGCCACCGGCCTGGCGGCCGGCGACCATCTCCATTTCGGTCTCTTCCTGCACGGAATCCCCGTAAATCCCACCGAGTGGTGGGACCCCAAGTGGGTTCGGGAGCGCGTCCTGGACAGAATTGGGGAGCACCGGGGCGGAAGCGTGACTGCCGGGTCCTGAAGGGGCCGTGCCTGAAACAACCGATTTTTCTCCACATAGGCCACATGGAGAGGTCCATGAAGGCGAACGACGAACCACGAATGGACACGAATGAACACCAATAAGCGGATTGACGACTGGAGCCTTTTGCAAATTCGTCAGCGAGACGTTTTCCGGGAATGGCCACAAAAGGCACAAAAACATAATTTGTGACGTTTGTGCTTTTTGTGGTTAGACAGCCTTTTTCACCAGGTCGCACCCGATATTGAAAAAGGCAGTACCCCAGCGCTGCCCTATCCGATCGGAAAGGAACCAACCATGAAGGCGACTCGCGATTTTCTGAAAAAGCTCGGTCTCCCCTCGAGCGACGGCTACTCCCTCCGAAGCACGTCCAAGCGTTTCCCGGACGGAGCTCAGTATCGCTTTGAAATACCCAGCGTGGAGGGCCCGCGCTGCCTGCAGGCGGTCATCGAGGAAGCCGAGCGCTACCGGCTCACCATCCATCGGGTCAGCCAGGGCAGCGGGATCATGCTGATGACCGACGATGAGATCAAGGACATGCTGAAGATGGCCCGGGACCGGCAAATGGAGGTGAGCCTGTTCGTGGGGCCGCGAGCCACCTTCGATATCGGAGCTCAGCCCCTGACGGCCGCGGGCAAGAACATCGGCCTGGGATTGAGGGGGATGGACCAGGTGGTCTATGCCGTGGAGGACATCAAGCGGGGTTGCGAACTGGGACTGCGGGGCATCCTGGTCGCGGACCTGGGGCTGCTGTGGCTGGTGAATCAACTGAAACAGTCGGGAGAGTTGCCCGCCAACCTGGTGGTCAAGATCTCGGTCCAGCTCAGCGCCACCAATCCGATTTCCGTCAGGATCCTGGAAGATTTCGGAGGCAACACCTTCAACGTGTCTTCCGACCTGCCCCTGCCGCTGTTGGCCTCCATCCGGGAAGCGGTCTCCCTGCCGCTGGACCTCTACGTGGAGACTCCCGACAACTTCGGGGGGTTCGTCCGCCACTTCGAGATTCCCGAATTCATCCGGCTGCTCTCCCCCGTCTATGTCAAGCTGGGGCTGCGCAACGCCCCCGACATCTACCCCAGCGGCACCCACATCGATCCCACCGCCATCGCCCTTACCCGGGAACGCGTCCGCCGGGCCCGCATCGCCGCCGACCTGATCGAGCGCTACTACCCGGAGGCGGCCATTTCCCAGCCGGGCGCGGCCGACCTGGCCATTCCGGAGATATGATGGCGCCATGGGTCTTCGGGTCACCGCTTCCACTCTTGCATACCGCTTGATCCGCGCGTTCCAACCCTGAGGTGCAACTTGCGTTACACGAGGAACTCTACACCCGTTGAGAATCGTTGGAGTCGGCACGCGGTTTCAGCCGCAATGCTGGTCGCCTGCCTGCTGGCCGCCGCTGCAGCCGGCGCCCAGGACAACCACCGTGGCGCCTATGTCGGCCTCAACCTGGGGCTGACGAGCTCGGCGCGGCTGGACTCGTCCCTCTCGGCGGTGACCAACCCGACCAAGTGTGACAGGCTGCTCTATGACGATCCGGCCTTGGTACCGAGCAGCGCCCCGGAATGCACGGACACGACGCTGCGTCAGCTCTCCTCGAACGGCTTCTCGCCCGGCCTGGGATTCACGGGCGGCCTCAGCGCCGGTTATGCCTTCGGCCGGCCGCGCATCGAGTTCGAGTATCGGGCCCGGACCCAGGGCGGCGATGTGTCCCCGCTCATCGAATCGACCACCAACCAGGCCGTGGTCAGCAAAGCCCTGGAATGGAGCCCGGTGTCCCCCCCAACCGAGTCGATCTCCAACTACCGCGTCCACCAGGTCTTCGCCAACCTCTACTTCGACTTCCCCAACGACTCGCGCTGGACACCCTTCCTGGGCGCCGGCGCCGGCATGGCACGCACCGACCTGCGCTACACCCGGCGCCTGGTCCGCAAGACGCTTGACCAGGGGTACCAGGACGTGGAACCCCCACTCACCCTCGCCGACCGGCCGGCAGCGGCCGCCGGCACGGTCAGCCTGCTGAAACCGGATCTAAGCGGCACGCTTCCCGGCTTTCAGATCCTGGGTGGCCTGGACTACGCGTTGGGCGAACGCACTTCCATCGGGCTCAACGCCCACTGGTCCCGCTTCGGGGAGCTGGCCCAGGATGTGGTGTGGTCCATTATCCGCAGCCACGAGCCGGTGCGGGCAGACGGGACCACGCCGTTCTCGGGAACGGTGAGGGTGCACAGCTTCCAGTATTGGGGGGTGACGCTCGGACTGAAGTACCGCTTCTGAACGGCAGGGTGAATGGCTGGCGTGGGCCGAGCCGGCTTCCTGCCGGGACCCGTCTCCAGCGACCGCGCTTCCGTCCATCCGGCTTCAATCCAGGTAGTAGCCCGCGCCGATGAGCACCGGAACTCCGAAGGAGGTTACCCTCTTGATGAAGGTCACCTTGCGCTGCCACTGGCCGGTGGCCGGATTCCGGTTGGAGTAGTAGAGGAAAGACTCACCGAAAGCATCGGCAACTCCCAGAACATTCCGCCCGCCGAAGCCGCCGACATAATTGGAAGACAACTCGGACCCGATCCAGGAAGCCTCGCGGGAGCCGCTGAAGAAGGTGTAGCCGTAAGTGTCCAGGCCGAACAGGTAGATGGAGCCGCTACGCCAGCGGGGGTCGTTGGCCAGGCTGGTCGAGGCGAAATAGCCCCTCGAATCCAGATCCATGGCGGCGCAGCGAACAAACTCCTGCAAACGCGCCTCCGACGGATCGGAGTCGAGCATGGCGGCGTTGACCTCCTCGCTCCGGCAGGTGCCGGGCAGGTCACGCCGGTACACCCCTACGCCAATGGCAGCCGAGTTACCCATCCAGTCGATGCTCTTGATGTAGGTCGCCTTGGGCTCGTCCCTGCCCGTGGCCGGGTTGAGGAAGGAGTAGTAGATGAAGCCCTCGCCGAATCCGCTCGCGATACGGTGCTGCTCCTTGTAGTAGTCGTTGCCGTAGACATCGATCAACAGTCCAAGCGAGCCCCCTTCCCTGTACCGGGCCGGGGGAAAGACGAACAGCCGGGCCTGGTCGCTCAACGGCGTGACTTCGGAGACGAAGACATAGGTCGGGCCGTTCTTCCAGCGTTCGTCCTCGTTGAAGGCCCTGCGAGCCTCCTCGAAGCCCACCTCATGGACAAACTCGTAGGCGCATTGGGTCAGAGTCTTGGCGTCCTGCAAGGTCCGGACGGCGCCGGCCACGATGGAACGGTCCGCGCAGGTGTCCTGGGTAGCCAGGGCCGGAGAGACGAGGGAGAGAAGCAAGGGAACAAGAATGGAACGACAATGCGGTATTTTCATGCGCCTAGTTTACCGCATCATGACCGCGCCGTACACCCGCTAAGGTTCATCCTGTCCCACATTTCTCTCCGGCTTCCCGGAAGCCTTCAAACTCCGGCGGTTTGGTGGTAGACTGCGTTGGCATTGGGCTGTCCTGGAGAAATCGGATCAAACTCTTTTCCAACAGTATTTTACAGGATTTCCGGGACCGATGCCGCCTGCCCGGGCCGCGATATCCGGGTAAACCAATGTCAATCCATTCCGCCGGACCCGGGACTGAAAAGAATTGAAACTGCACGCCAACCTCTCGAGGATGCCGGGTCGCATTCTTCCGCTGCTTTTGTTGGGGCTGCTTGGCGCCCAGACTGTTGCCGGTCAACAGTCTTTCCCCTGGGAGCTTCCCAAGGGCGTGCCGGAGCCGCGGGTGCCGGCAGACTCGCCGATGACACGGGAACGGGTGGATCTGGGCCGGCACCTCTTCTACGACACGCGGCTCTCGGGCAACGGGACCCAGGCCTGCGCCACCTGTCACCGGCAGGAGCTGGCCTTTACGGACGGACGGGCATTAGCGGTCGGTTCCACCGGAGAAACCCATCCCCGGAGCGCCATGTCGCTCATCAATGCGGCCTACCGCGACGCCCTGACTTGGGCCAACCCGTCGCTGACGACCTTCGAAGAACAGATTCTCGTGCCCATGCTGGGAACGGATCCTGTTGAGCTGGGCCTGGCCGGACAGGAGGAGCGAGTCTACGCCGAGCTGGCACGGGACCCGGTGTATCGGCAACTCTTCGCGTCGTCGTTTCCCGAAGAGGACTCTCCCGTCAACAGGGCCAATATCGTGATGGCGCTGGCCTCGTTTCTGCGCTCGATCGTCTCGTTCCGGTCGCCCTTTGACCGGTATCGCTTTGACCGGGAGGCCTCTGCCATGTCGATGGCGGCCCACCGGGGGAGGAATTTGTTCTTCTCCATCCGGACCCGTTGCGCCGGCTGTCACATGGGCCACAATGTGTCCATCGATTTGGGATTGAATCTGGACGGCGGTTCCAAGACCGCCTCCAGCCCGCCGGATTCCCCACCGGTATTCATGTTCCACAATACCGGCCTCTACAACCTTTCGGGTCCGATTGTCTATCCCGCCGATAACACGGGCCTCCACCGGCACACGGGCGAGATTGCAGACGTCGGGAAGTTTCGAATCCCCTCCCTGCGCAACATTGCCGTCACCGCTCCCTACATGCACGACGGCAGCATTCGAACGCTCGAGGAAGTGCTCGATCACTACGTAGCCGGCGGCCGCGCCCCCAATCCTCAGCAGAGCAAATCCATCGAGCCTCTGAAACTCAGCAAGGCCGATCGGCGCAATCTGATTGCTTTCCTGGAGAGTCTGACCGATCGGCAGGCTCTGCAGGACCCTCGCTGGAGCAATCCGTGGACGGAAAGAGGCCAAAGGCAAAAAGCCCGATCTCTTGCCCTGCCGGGGGAGCTTGGACCTACCGATGCATTGCCGATCTGGAGTAACTTACAAGTAAGGGTGACGCCATGACATTCAAGTCCATTTTTTCCGGAAGCTGGTTTGTGCTATTGCTGGTTGCTTCCACGCTTGCGGCTCAGCCGGGCCCTGTCTGCGAAAATTGGAACACGCGGGAGTATTTCCTGGCAGCGACGGTCGAGGACGTAACCTCCTGTCTTGAAGCCGGCAGCGACGTCGGAGCGCAGACGGAAAATGGCCGCACGCCTCTGCACTTCGCGGCCTGGAACAGCAAGAATCCGGTGGTGGTCAAGACACTGCTGAAGGCGGGAGCAAAACCGGACGCTCTTAGCAAGAATGGGAATACCGCTCTGATACTGGCGGCCTGGGGGAACGGTAATCCGCAAGTGTTGGAAGCGTTGCTTGAGGGCGGGGCCGATCCGAACGTACGGAACAAGTCCGGCAACACGCCGCTGCACGATGCGGCTCGTGCCAACCGGAATCCAGCGGTGACAAGGGTACTGCTCACGGCCGGTTCAGACCTGGCGGCGCGAGACGTCAAGGGCCGTACTCCCTTGCATCAGGCCGCAGCCAGCGGCAAGGTTCCAGCCGTGATCGATCTCCTGCTTTCGGCGGGAGCCGACCCCAATGCTCAAGATGCGGAGGGCAAGACCCCCTGGGACCTGGCCCAGGCCAATGAGGCGCTCAAGGGAACCAGGACCTACATTCGCCTTCACACGGCTCAGTTCGAGTCTTCGAACTGAGGCGCTCCGGGTCGGTAACAGGCAGGGCGCACTCCTGCAGAAATTCACGGCGGCACTGAAGGGACCCGGCGCGGCCACGCGTCGCTGCCTGGCAACGCGGCGTCCACCCCCCACCGCATCAACCTTCGCCATTCGGCGCTGCTTTGCGGCGTCGCGTATGCCCCCCTCCGCATCAGCCTTCGCCTGCGGCTCGGCTTCTGTGCAATCCATTCATGGTTTACACAATAAACCGCATACATGGTTTACACGGCCAGTCTTCTTTATGTAGGGCTAAGCATATCTCCAAGGGGGTCGATGGGCAACGAGCGGGCGTGCTCCGCAGGGAGGGCGGAGCCCGACCGAAGGAGCACTCCCGGCTTCACTCCC
>JAPPDF010000006.1 GCA_028875575.1 Acidobacteriota bacterium | reverse complement strand
GAGCGTAGCGGTCACTACGGTCGAGCGAGCATGGATGCGCTGAGGGGAAAAGGACCAGCCAGGGCATGCCCGGCGCCGTGTGTAACCGCAAGTCGTACCAATCAGGCCGATGAGGTGCTGAAAATAGATGGACTTTCACCTATGAATCGAGCGGCCTGGTGAGAAATGCGGGTTAAGGGGGGACAGGAAAAGACCTAAAAGGAGGGGACGGCGTAGTAGCCCTTGCGGCTCTTGACCGTGAGGTTCTTGATTCGATTGCTCTCCACGTAAACCCGGATCCTGCGGAAGGAGACCGTATCGGGCAAGGTGTTGGGAATGTAACCCAACACGTACTGGTTCCTGGCGGACCGGGTGATAATCGGAAAGGTCCTGGCCAGGCGGTCGGCCTTGAACGGAAACAGCATCTCTCCCCCGGTGGAATTGGCATACTTCGCTACAGCGCCTCCCGTGAGGACCGATCGCACCGGAGTAATCCCGTAGACCACGATCTCAGCCCTCAGCAAGGCCTCCAGGGTGTCCTCGTAGGAGTTTCGGTTGCCGGGGGCATTTCGGCCCTCCGAAATAATGAGGATCATTTTTCGCCGTTCACGCGACCGCCGGCGCCGCAAGGCCTGGACCGCCGCGAACACGGCATCGTGAATGTGGGTGTTCCAGGTCTTGGGCGGTTGCACCGTGCCCCGAGCGTTGTCCAGTTCGATGCCTCCCACGGTCGTTTTCCGGGAGAAGGGCCCACTGGTCATTGCCGGTGAATGGGGCTCCCAGTTAATCTTGTCTCTCAAGGCCTCCAGAACCTTCCTCTTGTCCAGGGTGAAATCCAGCAGTTGGTTGGGGGTGTGGTCGAACTTGATAACGGCTATCTCGTCAAAAGCGCTGAAGGACTCGATCAGGGCCAGCAGCGTGGCCTCCAGCCTTGACTGGGCCTGGGAATTGAGCGTGCGGTCGATCAGAAGCACGGCCGACAGCGGTAGCGGGTCAGAAGAGAAATAGGTGAGTCTCTGCAGCACGTCTTCCTCAAAGACTCGAAAGTCTTCCCTCTCCAATCCGTAGAGCGGTTGATCGTTGCTGTCCCGGACGGAAACCGGCACCAGCACCAGGTTGACCGGGATTCTCAGAGTGAAGGAGTCCTGCTCTGTGCCCCCGCCCGGGGGGGACTGGGCAGGCAGTTGCAGACCCGTTGACAGGCTGAGGGCAATCAGGCAACCGAGAATCGAAAGCCTTTGAAGATGGGTTTGCGGCTTCAGCATGGAGCAAGGGCCCTAACTGGTGGGCGCGTAGTATCCCTTCCGGTACTGCAGCTTGACCTTTTTGCCTTTTATGTTGATCTTGATCCGACGGAAGGCGCCATCGCGGCTGGAGTTGGTGGAGCGGTAGGCCACCGAGTACTGGCTGCGCAGTTCCTCTGAAATTCGAAAGAAGCTCATGGCCAGGTCGTCGATCTTGGGCGGGAAGTAAGCTCTGCCTCCGGTGACCTCGGCCAGACGCTTCAGGAGCTTGTCCTGCTTGGGCTGCGACATCCCGAAGAATCCGCTGTTGTTGGTGCTGATGGTGTAAACGGATACTTCGGATCGCTGAGCGATGGCTACGGCCGAGTCGAACGTTTCATAGCTCATGTTGTCGTCGCCGTCGCCGATGAGTACCAGGATGCGTCTCGGTCCGGTCAGCCCCGCCAGTTTCTCCAGGCAGGCGACCTGAATGGCGTCGTACATCTTGGTCCCGCCACCGATTCTCACTGACTTGACGGCCTTGGACAGCCTGTCGGGATCGTCCACGAAGTCCTGCAGCACGTCGATGGTCGAGTCAAAGGTCATCAGCATTCCTTTGTCCCGCTTGCGCTGGATGGTGTTGTGGAAGAAGTCGATGGCAGCTTCCTGCTGCACTTTGAGGCTGGCCCTGGCGCTGGAGCTGCTATCCATCAGCAGGACGACTGCCAGGGGCTGATTCGACTCTCGGGAAAAGTTGGTGATGGTCTGCAGCCGGCCGTCTTCGAAAACCCTGACACGGTCTCGAGTCAGGTTTGGAACCAGGTTCCCTTTCTTGTCACGGGCAGTGAAAAGGACGTTGACGAGGTCTACGTCGACCTGAATCCTTTCCTTGGGGCTATTGGAGTTTGCCGCGCCGCCACTGCTCCCGCCTTGGGCCAGGACCAGGGAACAGAAGACTGCCAGCCCGCCCGACAGGATCAATCCGGCCAGGACCGTCCTCCACAGGAATCTCGGGCATCCATGGCGCAAATCGTTCATGGGAAAAGTATAAAGGGGAGGTCTGCGGCCGTCAACCGGCCCGGGGGGCCTTGAGCACTCGAATGCCGCCGCCCATCGGCTGCTGCCCGGGCCGGCTGATATTCGCTCCTGGGACGCCGCGTGTGCCCCCTCCGGCTCGACCGCGGGCGGGGCCTCCTATCTCACGATCTCGCTGGTTCCGTCCCCCCCACCGGTTCGACTGCGGGCGGAGCCCTTGTCTTGTGCAATCCATTCATGGTTTACACAATAAACCGCATACATGGTTTACACGGCCAGTCTTCTTTATGTGTGGCTAAGCATATCTCCCAGAGGGTGGATGGGCAACGAGCGGGAGTGCTCCGCAGGGAGGGCGGAGCCCGACCGAAGGAGCACTCCCGGCTTCACTCCC
>JAPPDF010000005.1 GCA_028875575.1 Acidobacteriota bacterium | reverse complement strand
TTTCCACCTCTTGACAAATGGTGGGGAGTCCCCCTCCAGGGGGGAGTGATTGAGGTCAGCACAAGGCTTCCAGTAGAACTCTATCACTCCCCCCTGGAGGGGGAGTCGCAGAAGCCGAGCCGGATGGCGAAGGCTGATGCGGTGGGGGGGTAACGCCGAGCCGCCTAAATGCCGCCTCACCCAGGCGGATCGGGAACACTGGTTGTCCCCAAGTCCACAAACTACAATCCCTACAATCCAATCATGGAATTCAAGCTGCTGGCCCGGGATTCATCTACCCGGGCTCGACTGGGCAAGATCGTTACCGACCACGGTGAGATCCATACGCCGGTCTTCATGCCGGTGGGCACCGCCGGCACCGTCAAGGCCATTACCCAGGATCAGTTGGAAGAGCTGGGCGCCGAGGTGGTCCTGGGGAACACCTATCATCTCTACCTGCGGCCCGGCCACGAGCTGATTGGACGTCTGGGGGGCTTGCACCGCTTCATGTCCTGGAATCGGCCGCTCCTGACCGACAGCGGCGGGTTCCAGATCTTCAGCCAAAGCCGCCTGCGCACCATTGAAGAAGAGGGGGTTTCCTTTCGCTCCCATCTGGATGGTTCGGCTCATTTCGTCTCCCCGGAGAAGTCGGTGGAGATCCAGAGGGTTCTGGGAGCCGACATCATGATGGCATTCGACGAATGCCCCGCCTATCCGCTGGAGGCAAAAGCGGCCCGGGAATCGATGGAACGCACCCTGCGCTGGGCGCAGCGGTCCAAGCGGGCCGCGGGCCGGCCGCGGGAGGACTCTCATCCCCACGGCCAGTGGCTGTTCGGTATCGGCCAGGGAGGGACTCACCTGGGACTGCGGCGAGAGTGCATCCGGCGGCTGGTCGAGATGGACTTCCCGGGATTTGCCTTGGGCGGGCTGTCGGTGGGAGAGCCCCGGGGAGCCATGCTGGAAGCGGTGGAGCAGTCCTCGGAGGACCTGCCCGAAGGAAGGCCGCGTTATCTCATGGGAGTGGGCACGCCAAGGGACCTGGTGGAATGCGTGGCCCTGGGAGTGGACATGTTCGACTGCGTGCTGCCCACCCGCAATGGACGCAACGGCTGGCTGTTCACCCGGGGAGGCCACCTGGTGATCAAGCACGCCCGCTACGCGGCCGATGAGAGGCCCATCGACGAGGGCTGCGGATGCATGGTCTGCAAGCGCTACAGTCGAGCCTATCTCAGGCATCTGTATCAGTCCAACGAGGCGCTCTCGGCAGTGCTCAACACCTACCACAACCTCTACTTTTATCTTGACAGCATGAGGGAGATCAGGGATGCTATCGCGTCCTTCAGACTGCGGGAGTACATGCTGGAACGTGCCGACCGGAAAGGTGCCGGTTGACGGGTCGGCTCCCGGAACAAGCCCCGCGGTCCCCGGCAACGCGGTTCATGCTGGAGAACGCTTCCGAGCGGAGCCGTTCGGGGATCCTTCGACCGCAGGCTGCCCGGCGGATTTCACCACTGACGTCACCCTTCTCGAGTCGGCAAATCCCCTGAAACCTTTGGAGTCGCATCCATGTCAACTTTGGCCCTTCTGGCCGCCAATGGGCAAGGGAGCACCATTGGGGCGCTGCTGCCCATCGTCGCCATTTTCCTCATTTTCTACTTCATCGTTTTTCGCCCCCAGCGAAAGCGGCAGAAGGCCCTGCAGGAGATGTTGAAGAACCTGCGAAACGGCGACAAGGTCATTACTTCGGGTGGGATCTATGGTATTGTCGCCGGCATGAAGGAAGACCGGGTTCACCTCCGCGTCGCCGATCAGGTCAAGATTGAAATCTCCAGAAACGCCATTGTCGCCAAACAGACGGAAGATGAGTGAGCGTCCTTCGTTCGCTCGTTAATCTTTCGCGGGTCGGGAAATCATGCCCAGAAAGCTTCGGTGGAGATTCTTTGCCATATTGACCGTGGTCGTGCTGTGCGTGGTGGGCATTATCGGGTTGCCCGGCAGCGGGGAGGCCCTGCTGCAGAACCTGAGCGACCGAATCCGACTGGGTCTCGATCTCCGGGGCGGGATGCACCTGATTCTGCAGGTCAACACCGGGGACGCGCTCACCATAGAGACCGACCAGTCGGTGGAGCGGATCAAGCGGAGCTTTCGCGAGCAGGAGATCTCTTTCGGTGAGATCCGGCGCAGGGACGCCACCCATATCGATATTCTGGAGCTCGATCCGGATCGCCTGGTCGATGGGCGAGCCTTGATTGACGAGGGGTATCCGGCCTGGCTACGCAGCAATCTGGCCGGCTCGTCCGATTCCTTCCTGCTGAGCCTGCGGCCGGAGGTGGAGGGCCAGATCCGGCAAAGCGCCGTGCAGGAAGCGATCCAGAGAATTCGCAACCGGGTGGACGAGTTGGGGGTCACCGAGCCGGTCATCCAGAACCACGGCCCCGTTACCGAGTATCAGATCCTGGTTCAGCTTCCAGGGGTGGACGACTCGGTGCGGGTGCGCGAAATCATCAAGTCCACCGCCCTGCTCGAGCTGAAGATCGTGGAGCCGCAGGACATTTATCCCTCGCGGGCCGCGGCCCTGGAGCAGTACAACGGCGTCATCCCCGCAGGCAAGGAGCTGCTTCAGGGGGTTCCCCAGTTCCGAGACGGCTCCCAGGCCACCCAGTCCTGGTATGTCGCCAACAGATCGGCGGCCATCACCGGGAGAGACCTGCGCATGGCCCGCCCCCAGAACGACCAGTTCGGCCGCCCCGCGGTGGGCTTCAGTCTGACCAACGACGGCGCCCGGCGTTTCGAGAGAGTTACTTCCGAGAACATCGGGAAGCATCTGGCGATCGTGCTCGACGGCCGGGTGCAATCGGCGCCCGTCATCCAGGACAGAATCAGCGATTCGGGCGAGATCACCGGGAGTTTTACCAGCCAGGAGGCCAACGACCTGGCGCTGGTGCTGCGGTCGGGCGCACTGCCGGCCTCCATGGACTACATGGAGGAGCGCACCGTGGGCGCTTCCCTGGGGGTCGACTCCATTCGGCAGGGAATCATGGCCTCCCTGATCGGGTTGTTCGGGGTGGCCCTGTTCATGGTGACCTACTACCGCCTCTCCGGTTTTATCGCCATTAACGCGCTTCTCCTCAACCTGGTCATTCTGCTGGCGGCCATGGTCTACATCTCGGCCACCCTGACGCTCCCCGGAATCGCGGGAGTGGTGCTGTTGATAGGCATGGCCGTGGACTCCAATGTGCTGATCTTCGAGCGCATAAAGGAGGAGATGTGGGCCGGAAAGACCGTGGTCTCATCGGTCGGCACGGGCTTCAGCAAGGCCATCCTCACCATCGTGGACGCCAACGTGACCACGGTGGTCGCCGTCTTGTTCCTGTTCCTGTTCGGGACCGGTCCGGTGAAGGGCTTTGCCGTGGTCCTCTTCTGGGGCCTGCTGGCCAATCTGTTTACCGCGATCTTTGTCTCTCGATTCATCTTCGAGTTCATCCTGAGCCGCCGCCGGAGGGCGAGCCTCAGCATCTAGTGTTCTGTCCCAGAAATAGGGTTGTCATCTTTCGGAGCGCAACGGCGTCGGATTCCAGGAGCGAGGACGAGCCAATGCTCATTCATTGCGAGGAGGAGCGACGACGAAGACGGCACCGGTCCAATCTTTCGGGAACATTGAGGGGAAGCAGGGTGTCCAATGGAAAGACGGCAATAGCGTTCGAGTCCCCCGGACTCCGGGAGAAAACGTAACCCATGCAGTTGCTGAAAGACGTCAACGTTGACTGGATCGGTCGGAAACGGCTCTGGTTGAGCCTGTCCGTGCTGCTGATCGCGGCCAGCCTGACCACCCTCTATCTCAAGGGCGGCCCCCGCTACGGAATCGATTTTCGCGGCGGCACCCTCGTCTACGTCAAGTTCAAGGATTCCCCCGACCTGGGCAGGATTCGGTCGGCTCTCTCCGAACAGGGCTTGAGCGGCAGCACCATCCAGCGCTACGACGTCCCGGAAAGGAACGAGGTCATCATCGGCCTGGGTCAGCGAGAGGGCGAGGTGGGGCCCGACACCGATGCCGGGCGGGTGCTCATTCTCGAGGGGCTGCAAAGCACGTTTGGATCGTCTGCGGGGCAGGAGGGCAAGATCGACCTCAACAACGCGGCGCCCGATGAACTGGAAGGTCGCCTGAGCGGTGTTGCCGGGCTCACCTCTCTGCTCGAGTCCGACGAGAGCCCGGCATTCAAGACTCCCGGAGAACTGGCGCGGGCAGTGACCGACTACCGGGCCCGGAACGGGGGAATCATCAGTGCCTTTCAGGATCTGGAATCGGTGGAAGGAATGAGCCGCTCCTTGCTGGCCGCCGTGCGGGAGCAGGCCTATCTGGGCGATTTCGCGGTGTTCCAGACGGAGTTCGTCGGTCCCAAGGTGGGGCGCAGGCTGCAGCGCCAGGCCATCAACGCCACTCTCTATGCCTTGCTGGGAATGCTGGTTTATATCGCCTTCAGGTTCAAGGGCACCGTCTACGGGGCGGCGGCCGTTGTGGCGGTCTTCCACGACGTCATCATCACCCTGGGATTCTTTTCGGCTGCCGATCGCGAGCTTTCCATACCGGTGGTAGCGGCCCTGTTGACCCTGGTCGGTTATTCCATGAACGATACCATTGTGGTCTTTGATAGAATCAGGGAGAATCTGAGGCTGCGCCGGCGCGAGTCGATTTCCTCGATTGTCAATCGGAGCATCAATCAGACGCTGAGCCGCACGCTGTTGACTTCAGGCTCCACTTTTCTTACCGTGCTCTCGCTCTATTATTTCGGGGGCCAGGTGATCAACGGCTTCGCTTTCTGCCTGGTGGTCGGGGTTGCCGTGGGAACCTATTCCTCCATCGGAGTGGCCAGTCAGCTGCTGGTTATCTGGTATGATTTTCGGACCCGGAGAAAGGCGGTGGCCCGGCCTGCCAGGGCTTGAATTTCGTTGCAATGGACCAGCCTGTTTTTTTGTGTTAGAGTCTTGACTTCAATCCACCCAATTGCGGTATCGTTACGCGGAGGCATTATCCTCTTTCTTCGTCGTTGGAAGTCGATCTCAAGTCGGGAAAGGTTTTCCGGCATCGCCGGTTCGACTTGGGAAGGGAGGTTCAACCATGTTTGAACAGTTGACCGATGCGCAGGAATCCGGCACAACCAAGAAAAAGTCTGTTGTCCTCACCGTTTCGGTGGTTTTTCACGTGGTGCTGATTGTGTTCGCGATCATCCTGCCGATGCTTTTTCCTGAAACCCTGGGAGGGGTCGGTACACAGCTCACTTTTCTGGTGGCGCCCCCGCCACCCCCGCCCCCGCCGCCCCCGCCGCCTCCGCCCTCGGAAGCCGTCCGGCGAGTCGTCAGGACAACCCCGACGACCGACTTCACCGCTCCGGTGGAAATTCCCCAGGACATCCTCATGGTCGTGGATGAGGGACCCGCTCCCGAAGCCATGGTTGCGGGTGTGGTCGGCGGAGTTCCCGGAGGGGTTCCGGGCGGTGTCCTTGGAGGCGTGGTCGGTGGTGTAATCGGCGGCGCTCCAACTTCTCTGGCGCCCCCGCCCCCGCCCCCCCCGCCGCCTCCGCCCAAACCTCCCCAACGCATTCGGGTGGGTGGCAACGTGCAACGCGCCAACCTGATCCGTCAGGTGCGCCCGCGCTACCCGGCACTGGCCAAGCAGGCTCGCATCCAGGGCACGGTCATTCTGGAGGCGATCATCAGCAAGCAGGGTTCCGTGGAAAATTTGCGGGTTGTCAAGGGACACCCGCTGTTGATTCAGTCGGCGCTGAACGCTGTCAAGCAGTGGCGCTACAAGCCGACCGTGCTGAATGGCGTGCCGGTTGAAGTCATCACCCGCATTACGGTGAACTTCAACTTGAGAGGGTGACCTTTGCCCATCGGCAAGATCCAAATTCTGAGAGAACCGAGGAGGTAGCAATCCCATGATGTCCGTTCCTTTGAACTTGTTGGCGGTATCCCTGCTTCAGGGTGAAGTGGGCTTTTCCTTCATGGATATGTGGAACGCTTCCGGCCCGACGGCCAAGGCGACCCTGATCATTCTGGCCATCATGTCGGCCTGGTCGATCGGGGTCATGATTGACCGGTATCTGGCCTTCAACGCGGCCCGCAAGCAGTCTCGCGAGTTTGCTCCGCTGGTTGCCGGCTGTCTGCAGGAAGGCAAGATCGGCGAAGCCATCGACGTGTCCGAGCAGAACCAGAAGAGCCATCTGGCAAAAGTGGTGATCGCCGGATTGCAGGAGTATCAATCGTCGGGGAGCACGACTTCGACGGAAACCATTGAAGCTTCCAAGCGCGCCCTGGATCGAGCTACCGCCATCACCAACGCCGAGTTGAAGCGAGGTGTCCCCGGACTGGCCACCATCGGAAGCACGGCTCCCTTCGTGGGGTTGTTCGGCACGGTGGTGGGTATCATCAACGCCTTCCAGGGGATGTCCACGGCCAAGACCACGGGTCTTTCCGCGGTGGCCGGCGGAATTTCCGAAGCGCTCATCGCAACCGCGCTGGGGCTCTTTGTGGCGATTCCCGCCATCTGGATGTTCAATTACTTCAATGGCAAGATGGAAGCCTTCGGCGTCGAGATGGACAACTCTGCCTCTGAGTTGATCGATTACTTTCTGAAACGGAGATAATCTGATGGCAATGTCGGTCGATGTTGACAAGAAGGACAAAAACGCCCCGGTGTCCGACATCAATGTCACGCCCATGGTGGACATCATGCTGGTGCTGCTCATTATCTTCATGGTGATCACCCCCATGTTGCAGAAGGGAGTGAGCGTGGACATGGCCAAGGCCACCAATCCCCGGGAGATGCGGGAAGCCGACCAGGACGACGCCGTGGTGGTGGCGGTGTCCCGCGACGGCAAGATTTACCTGGGGTCGGACCAGTTGCTGGTGGAGCGACTGTCCGAACGCATCCAGGATCTTCTGGCCGCCAAAGTGGACAAGACCGTCTACGTAAAGAGCGACCGGCGGGCCAAGTATGGAGGAGTGGTCGACGTGGTGGATACCGTCCGGTCCGCCGGCGTGGATACGCTCGGATTGCTGACGGACAAGGTTGACAAGAAGAAAGTACCGGGTATCTAAGGGAGGTTTGGAAATGGCAATGTCAGTTGGGGCCGATGCGGGTCCTAAAGCCGACATCAACGTAACTCCGCTGATCGACGTGTTGCTGGTGCTGCTGATTATCTTTATGGTAATCACGCCCTTGATTCCCAGGGGGCTGGATGCTCAAATCCCCCAGCCGCCTCCTCCGGGGGACCCCCCTCCCCAGGATGTGTCCAACCGCACCATCGTGGTGTCCATTGACGCCGAGCGGCGATTGAAGATCAACCAGGAGAATGTGGATCTTCGGAATCTGGAGGAGCGGCTCACCGATATCTTCAAGACCCGAAATCAGAGGACGATGTTCGTGCAGGGTCACGAGTCGCTGTTCTTCAACTCGGTGGTGGAAGTCATCGACATCGCCCACAATGCGGGAGTGGACAAGATCGGATTGATCACCGAGAAGATCCAGTCCGGTCAGTGATCTCCCCTGGCTGTCATTCCCGAAAGCGATAAACAGGATATTTGCCGTCTGTGGAGGAAGCCGATGAAGTGTCGAAGGAGAGCGATGGCCGGGCTTGTCTTGCTGCCTCTGGCCTTTGGGATGGTTGGGTGTGGCGTCATTGACAAGCTGAAGGCCCGGGACCGCCTCAACAAGGGCGTTCGGGCTTTCCGGGAAGGCGAGTACGAAAGGGCGGTGGAGCGCTTCAAGCAGGCGATCGAGCTGGATCCGGAGTTCCTGAACGCTCAGATCTACCTGGCCACCTCCTACGCTTCCCTCTACATCCCCAACGGCCAGTCGGAGGAAAACATCAGGGTCGGTGAAGAAGCCATCGGCGCCTATATGGACGTGCTGGAGAAGGACCCGGAGAACCTCTACTCGGTCAAGGGAATTGCCGGCATTTACTTCAACATGGGAGAATTCCAGAAGGCCAAGGAGTACTACCTGAAGAACTGTGAGCTGGAGCCGGAAGGGGCCGATCCCTTTTACAGCGTCGGGAACGTCAACTGGACCATGGCCTACGACAAGTTGAATCCCCGCCCTGCTCAGGAGCGGTGGGAACTGTCGGAAGAGGGCCTGGAATATCTGGAGAAGTGCCTGGTCAACGATCCCGATTACTTCAATGCCCACTTCTACATCAACCTGCTCAATCGGGAAAAGGCCAGGGTCATCGTTGACGAGATCATCGAGCAGAAACCTTCCTCGGAGAACGAATTCATTCTGGCCGGGCAAGACGTCAATGCCCTGGAACCCCTGGTGAAGAGGCACGGGCCCGACCGCTACGAGGAGTACGTGTCCTATCAGAAGCTTGCCGACGATCACTACGACCAGGCCATGGAGATCAAGCGCAAGGTCGAGGAAGAATCGGCAGCCGCGGCCATCGGCATCGTCGCGGAGGAATAGGACGGTCCGGCGCGGCCGCCCAATCGAACCCGTCCCCGAGGCGCAAGCCTCCATCCGATAAAATCTGAAGCTCTTCTGTTCCGGCCGGCGGGCATCCTGTCCGCCGGCCGTTGTTTTTTGGGGGCTATGCCCCGGTTGCGGGCTCAACCAGGGCCGACATGGACCCGCGGCAGCGCGGGATAAGCGGGTCGGGACCCCAGGCCTGGATCTGGTCCCGGGAGTACTCCGCCTCCTGGCGCCCGCAGGTGATCAACACCGTCCGTCCGGTGAGGTCTACCTCCCGGGCGTGCTGGAGAGCTTGCCGCACCGAGAAATAGAAAATTCTCTGCAGCATCTCGATGACGTAGTTGTAGCTGTGATCGTCATCGTCCAGCAGAATCACCTGGTAGAGCCCGGCCCTTTCTGAGCCGGCCCGTTGTTCGGTTTCCGGTTCAGCGACAACCGCGGCCTTGGGATTTCGTTTCATGCGGAGGCGGGAATCCAGTGGAGTTTCCAAAAGAATAGCATACAAGGAGTTGTCCACGAACGGGATCCACGAAGATCCGTCACGGGGTTAGAAGAGTTGTCTACGAAGGGCCACTGAGGGGTTGGAAGTGCTCCCCAGGGATTGTGAATGGCCACAAAAGGCACAAAAAGAGCAGAACAATTGGAAACGACCAAGGCATGCCGGCTTTGTGTGATCAGATCCGGCAGACGGCCTTCGACCTGCTCTGTGTGCATCCGGTCAACGCGACGCCATGCTGATCAACTTCGGATCGTCAAGACTCGAAATCAGGAAAATCGTTTTGTGACTCTTGTGCTTTTTGTGGTTAGACAGCAGTTTTCATCATGTCCCACCCCATATTGAAAGAGGCAGAACATGACGTTTGCCGGCAAAATGACCTGTTCCGCTGCTAATTTTGCAAAAAGCTCCTCCCGTTAATCCGGTCCATCCATGTTCTTTTGGTTTTCTCAGTGGTCCTTCGTGTCTCTTCGTGGATAACTCTTTTGCAGCCCTTCATGCAGCCTCCGCGTTTTACTTTCCACGCCGGCCTTGCTAGAATCCCGGCGCCTGCAATTCTATTGCCGTCAGCCTGCACCGGTTGCAGAGTCGGGTTGGCTGGAGGGCGGCTCGAAGGGAGACTAGGACAGTGAGATATCCGGAAGAATTCATCGGACCCATGCGGGAAGAGCTCACCCGGCTGGGGGTGCATGAGACTCGGTCCCCCGAAGAGGTGGACGAGCTTCTCCGAAATGAAGACGGCACGGTCATGATGGTGATCAACTCGATGTGCGGCTGTGCCGCCGGCCGGGCACGTCCCGGAATCGCCCTGGCGCTGAAGCATGCGGTGGTGCCGGCCAAGGTCGCGACCGTATTCGCGGGAGGCGACTTGGAAGCTACGGCGCGGGTGAGGGAATATCTTCAGGAATACCCGCCTTCCTCTCCTTCGGTTGCCCTGTTCCGGCAAGGCCAGCCGGTATTCATGTTGCACCGCCATCAGATCGAATACCGCGATGCGTCCGAGATCGCCGACACCCTGACGACGGCCTTCGATCGTTACTGTCAGGGTTCCGGCGACTGAGTCGATCGGACGGGCCGGGGGCAGATCGGGCCTTTCCGGGGCGGACTATCCGTTTGCCATCCGTCCGCAAATCCACTAAGATCCTTTAATGACGGCGCCGGCCACGCCGGTTCTCAAGAGATGGGGAGGTCATTATGGTGCTGGGGATTGGAATTCCAACCATGGGTCTTGCGGAGTGGGTCATCATTCTGGTGATCGTCTTCCTTCTCTTTGGCGCCAAGCGCCTTCCCGAAATCGGTAAAGGCATCGGCGAGGGGATCAAGAATTTCCGCGGCGCCATGAAGAAAGACGAAGACAAGGACCTGCAGAAACCTACCGAGAAAGAAGCCTCCTGACCCCGGGCTTTCACCCCCATGGGTCACGCCCACGACTACCTGCCGCCGCACTCGCGGCTTACTGTAAACCCGGGTTGGCGCCCGGGATTTTTTGTTTCAAGTAGTCCTGTTCCGCGACGTTGGGCTGTCCCTATAGCGCGCAACTGCAGTCTCCGGGAACGGCCACGATCGTCTCCCGGAGATATTTCCTTTCCACTTCTTCCAGCAGCAAGATCTCCGGGCTGTGCCGAGCCCTGGTAGAGGCGGCGCTCAGCCAGGTGGTCACCACCATGGCGGCCAGGTCGACGTTCAGACCGGGATCCGCCAGCACCAGCAGGTTGGCCCCGTGCCGCTCCCGGCTGACCCTGGCGGTCTGTCGATCGCAGCAGTGGACCGCCCGTATGCCGGGGCACTTGTTGGCCAGGATGGTGGATCCGATTCCATCCTCATCCAGCCAGATGCCGCTGCACACCTGGCCGCTCTGAACCATTTGGGCCACCCCCAGGACGTTGCCAGGTTCGTCCTGAGAGTTGTTTGCAACGCACTCGCAGACCAGATATCCGTTCTCCTGGAGCAGGCTCCGGATTTTCTGTCCCAGTTCCCGCTGCGACGCGGCGGCCCCCAGCGCCAGCCGCTTGTCGAAAGCCTTGAGGCGCTGGATTTCTTCAGGAGTGTCGCACTCGATAATGGTATTGCCGCGCTGAGCGGCAAATTCCAGTGCAAGGGGAGTGAGACAGGTTCCCTTGACCACGTAACAGGGCGACCCCGGAGCGATGTTCCTAAGTTCCTTTTCGGTCAGGAAGGTCCGTTTCATGGGGCGTAATAGCCGATATGGAGGGGAGGTTCCGGTATCTCTGCCGATAGTCTAAACCATAACCCACCACGAATTTGTCGGGAATCTCGAACCCGACATAGTCCAGGCCGACGGATTCCACCCGACCGGAGGGTTTGTTCAGTAGGGAAACCACTTTAAGCGATTCGGGTTCCCGCCCCCGAATTTCCCTGCAGATGCGACTCAGCGTCAAGCCGGTGTCGCAGATATCTTCCACTACCAGGACGTGCAGCCCCCGGACACTGGCTTGCAGGTCCTGGACGATCTTGATCCGCCCGCTGGACCGTGCGGCCGCAGCGTAGCTGGAGACTTCCATGAAATCAATCGAGGTCTCCAACCGGAGCTGTCTCGCCAGGTCGGCCGTGAATACCCAGGCGCCCTTCAGGAGGCTCACCAGGTGGAGATGCGTGCCCCGGTAGTCTTCCGAGATGCGGCGGCCGAGCTCCTCCACCTTCTCCCGGATAGTCTTCTCGGCAATCAGGGGCACCAACTGCGACGGCTCTTGGCGCGGCCCGGTTGTCGACGGGACCACTGCCGGTTTCACTCGCTTTCCTTGCCTGTCTCGTTTTCCGCTGCCAGTCAACTTTCCCCCCGTTCAATACAGAAAAAAATCGCGCCGTTCCTTCTCGAAGGCGGCCAGTTCTTCCTCCCAACCTTCCAGCATTTCCTCCACCGGCCGGTCCCGATCGATGCCGCTGCGGACCTCCTCCGATCCCGCCAGGCGATCGAAATGGCGCTCCGCCCACTGGAAGTGGCCGGAATGGATCCTGCGAAAATGAGCGATGAGACTGAGGGCCGTTCGCAACGGCTGGAATCGTCGGGGGTGGAGGACGTGCAGTTGGATGCCCTCGCAGACCTGCCCCGAGAATTTGGAAGCGCTGGGCCGGAACCGTGTGTGCCTGAAGGCGACCCCGGGCAGGTCGAGCCGGTTCATGGCCTCAACTGCCCGCGGTCCGTCCACCCAGGGGGCTCCGGCGATTTCAAAGGGTGTGGTGGTGCCTCGGCCCTCCGACAGGTTGGTTCCCTCCACGAGGCACATGCCGGCGTAGACCAGGGCCGTCATGGCGCCGGGAATATTGGGCGACGGGGGTACCCAGACCAGGCCGGTATCGGCGAACCAGTGAGGGCGCTCCCAATGGTCCATTCTGACAACGGTCAGGGAACATTTCAGGCGCAGGCGGGACTTCATCCAACCGGCCAGCTCTCCCGGGGTCAGACCGTATCGAGCCGGTATGGGCGCGGGCCCCACCAGCGATTGCAGTCGAGCATCCAGCACTCGGCCCTCGATGCTCAAGCCACCGAGCGGATTGGGGCGGTCCAGCACAATCAGGGGAATCCGGAAGCGGTCGGCGGCCTGCAAGCAGTTCCTGAGGGTCGCCAGGTAGGTGTAATAGCGCGATCCCACGTCCTGCATGTCGTAGATCAGCAGGTCCAGGCCGCGGACCATCTCCTCTGTCGGTTGGGTAGTGGCGCCGTAGAGACTGTGCACCGGGATGCCCCACCGGCTGTTCGGACGGCTCTCGATTCTGGCTCCCGCCGTGGCCATCCCGGCGATGCCGTGCTCGGGAGCGAAGAGGGCCGCCAGCTCCACCTCAGGCTGGGCCTGCAGCAGATCGATATCGTGACGCAGTCGGCGGTCGACCCCGGTGTGGTTGGTGATCAGTCCGACTCGCCGGCCGCGGATCAGGGACTTTCGCCGGTTCAGCAGCACCTCGATCCCCGGAACCACCGTGCGTGCGGCGCCCCATCCGTCCGCGAGAAGGGGCGCGGCGGCAACAGGGGCCAGGCGGGCCAGGAAGCTTCTCCGGGATATCGACGGGATTGGAAATATCATCGTTTCGGGGAGAAATCAGTCGAAGGGCCGCGCCGAAGTCGACTCGAGGCGCCATTGTGACACGTTACCGCCGGGATCGGAAGCAGCAGCGGGATGCACGGCTGTCGCGTCGTGCGAAAAAGAAATCCACCGAGGGAAAAGAGTTATCCACAAAGGGCCACGAAGGACTACGAAGGACCACCAAGGGGTTGGAGAAGGCTCAAGAGGGTTCGGCCAAGGGTCGGCAGGAGCCAAAGGAATCCACCCATTTCACGACCGGCCAGCGTGGTACACTAACGGGGTGATCCGTCAGCACATGAACCCCTTGCCTTGCCTGATCTCCCTCTCGGCAGGTTCGTCAGAGTGGAAGGAGCATCAGCAATGATTATCAGCGCGGAGTTGATTGCCATCGGCATTTTCTGCGTGGCCTTGGTCAGCTTCGGATGGAAGGTCTCATCCGATATCCGACAGGAGTTCAGGCTGGAAATTCAACATGTTCGAGAGGACGTGGCCCATGTCCGTGGGGACGTGGCCCGTGTCCGAGGGGATGTGTCCGATCTCCGTGGAGACGTCGCCGATCTCCGGGAACGCATGGCCCGGCTGGAAGGGCTGTTTGAAGGATTCACCCGGGGCGAGTTGGCAGAGCAAAAAAAGTAACGGACTGCCTTTAACGCCTATTGTCCCGGCCGGTTCGCCCCATCGATCATGCCCTGGCAGATAGACCTGCCAAATCCCTGAAAATCAAGTCCTGTATTTCCTGTGCATCGATGTGATTCAAGAAACATCGATCGACTGGGTGCACAGGAAAACCAATTTGGGAAGCGGCTGCACGACCTGAAACCTGTCAAATTTAAACTGCTAATTATAATAGGCTTACTAAGGATAAACCAGTTGCGGTTCCCTCATTGAATCCCTCCTATTGAAAAGGAATCCACTGGACCTTCCAGGACGTTGGCGGACAGATCTTGTGATCGTTCGCCCCCAGCAATTCAATGCCCTTTGGGTCCAACGAACGTCAGAATTTCACTGACTGAGTGGACCAATAAATGGGGCCCCCTCACTCGACCCGCGACGGGAACACCGCTTACTGGAAGGTGAACCTATAATGTGATACGGTGTTCTTCAGCGACAAGTCCGCTTTCCGTTGCCAAGATGGCTTGTTCGGTAATTTCCATCATTTAACGGCGAGTGAACTTGTTTCTACCCAGCCTGGCATCTCACCAAAGACCCGTTGCCTCGAGAATCTTGCAAAGGGCTCGAAAGCCTCCAATATCATTGAGCAGTCATGTGCTGCGGATGTCCGTGCAATGCTGCCGCTTCCTTGACGGCCGCGAGTCGACGCGGAGTCCACATGCCTTCCAGGGTCCGCCCGGGGTTGGAGGCACGGGCAGTAGGCTAAGCCTGCCTGATTGCCGCCCTGGCTGCACACTATAACGTCCTGCATCGGGAGGCACAGGGGTAGGAGCTTTGGCCCGTTCTCCATCGACCTGCATCCGCTGTCTCATAGGCGGCATAGCTGTCTCGCTCCTTTGGTTGGCGGTCGGCGCGGCCTCCAGCCCAGCTCGCGCACAAACTGTTCGGATCTGTTATGTCACGCTCGATGCCACCGTGCCGGGCATACTGAGCGCCTGGCGGGCGGTGGTCAACGAGCGTCCAGATCTCCGCGACCGCGTCGCGGTGACGCTGCTGACTGAGTCGCTGCTCGACGAGGTCGATCCCGAGGATGTTCTGGCGAGCGATGTGCTGATCGTCAACACTCTGGATCACCTGGCGCTGGAACGGTTCGACGAGGAGCACGGCGTCGACCTCATTGGCCGTGTCGCCGCGAACGGCTTGGTTCTGCCCGTTGACGACGGGCTGCTGCCCCGCGAGCACTACGTCGCGCTTGGTGCGACATGGGACGAGCGCGCCCGCGAGTTCTGGCGCCACGCTGGCGTCGCAAACCAGGCGGGGCTGCTCAAGCACGTTCTTTCCGCGGCGGGTATTCCGGATCTCTCTGCGGCCGACCCGCGGCCGAGCCTTGAGGCTGGCTACTACCATCCCGGGGCGGAGAACGAAGACCGGGGAGTGTCGAGCGGCCGCGCCTTCGCCACCTGGGAGGCGTTCGACCGCTGGCGGCGGCGTGCGGGCAAACTCCGTCCCGGAGCACCGCGCGTCGCGATCGGTTTCTACGGGGCGAAACTCCACCATGGCGACACCGTTCTCATTGACTCGGTGATCGCCGAAATCGAGCGGCAGGGAGCCGAAGCAATTCCGGTCTTCGGTTATCCGGCAGGGGAGACTTTCAATTCCTTGCTGCGCGGAGCCGACGGCGTCGCGCGGGCCGACGTCGCGCTGACGTTTATGTTCCGCTTCGCCGACCCGAAGGCGAGCGAATCACTCGGCCAGTTGGGCATACCGGTGCTCAGTCTGATTTCGCTCTACGGGCGAAGCGAGGCCGAGTGGCGTGCCTCACCGCAGGGGCTGTCGTTGTTCGAAGGGACCTTTCAAGTATTCGTGCCGGAACTGTCCGGGCTGGTGGCGCCGACCGTGGTCGGCAGCCGGGAGCGCCGTACAGACCCGGGCACCGGGATGGCTGTCGTAGTCTCCCAGCCGCTGGCTGCCCGCGTGACGACGGCAGTCCAGCGGGCCATTGCCTATGCGTCGCTGGCGGCGACGCCCAACGCCAACAAGCGCGTCGCGCTGCTCTTTTACAACTACCCTCCGGGCAAAGCCACCATCGGAGCCAGCTACCTGAATGTCGCGGAGTCGATCTCGAACATCCTGCGGCGGATGCTCATGGCCGGCTACGATGTCGGAGGCTCCGGGGTCGATCTGTCGCCGGGAGCGGTGATGGCGGCGATCTCGGACCGCGCCCGCAATGTCGCAGGGTACGCGCCGGGCGAACTGGATGCGCTGATCGAGAAGGGTGGGGCGGCTCGGGTGCCGTTGAGCGATTACTTGCGTTGGTTTAGCGGTTACCCGCCGGCCTTCCGCGCCAAGGTTGCAGCCGACTGGGGCGACCCTGCGGACTCCGGTGTGATGGTGCGGGACGGTGCCTTCGTCATACCGGCGGTGCGCTACGGCAACATCGTCTTAATGCCGCAGCCCGCGCGGGGTTGGTCCGAGGACGCTGAGAAGCTGTACCACGCGACGGCTCTCGCGCCGCACCACCAGTACGTTGCCGCCTATTCTTGGCTGAAAGCGGATCAGCCCGCCGGGTTCGGCGCGGACGCGTTGATTCACCTCGGCACGCACGGGACGCTCGAGTGGCTTGAAGGCAAGGACCTGGGTCTCTCGGAGAACGACGCTCCGGATGCACTGATCGGCGACCTGCCCAACCTGTACGTGTACAACGTAGACGTCGTGGGCGAAGGGCTGGTAGCGCGTCGCCGCGGCATGGCGGCTCTGGTGGATCACATGGTGCCGCCGTTCAGAACCAGCGAGTTGCTGCCCGCGCTGGCCGCCCTCGGAGAGAGCGTCGATGACTATCACACCAACGTCCACAAGAGCGTGCAAATGACCGAGGCGTACGCCGATCAGATCCGGCGCCAGGCGACGGACCTGGGAATGGTCAAGGACCTCGGAATCGACCTCGGAAGCGGCCCGGAGATCCCGCACGAGTCGGTTCATGCCATCGAGGACTACCTGATCGAGCTGCGGGGGCAGAACATGCCGTACGGACTGCATGCCTTCGGTCGGGTCCCGGAGCCGGAGATGCGAGCGAGCACGGTCGAGGCGATTGTCTCCGTGGATCGGAGCCTCCTGCCGAACGACGCCACGGTCCGGGCGTCGGAGATGGAGCGGCGCATCGTCGAGTCCGGGCCTCGGGAACTCGATCACTTGGTGCGTGCTCTCGACGGCGGTTACATTCCCGTGGGCGGCGGCGGGGAGCCGATCCGCAACCCGGATTCCTATCCTACCGGCAAGAACTTCTACGGCATCGACCCTGAGAAGGTGCCGAAGCCGGCTGCCTGGAAGCTCGGCGTCGACTTGGCCGAGCAGATGCTGGCAGACCATGTCGCAGAGCACGGAGGCTATCCCGAGAAGGTGTCTTTCGTGATCTGGGCCGACGAAACTCTGCGGCACGAAGGAATTCTGGAATCGCAGATCTTTCACTTGCTCGGAACGCGCCCGGTCTGGGATGCCCGCGGGAAGGTGGTAGGAGTGGATGTCGTTCCGTCGAGCCAGCTCGGCCGGCCCCGCGTGGACGTCGTCATCGCCTCGACCGCGACGGGAATGTTCAGCAATGTGACCCGGCTGATGGACGAGGCGGTCCAGCGGGTCAAGGTTATGGAGGAGGCGGACAACTACGTGCGGCGCCACTACCTGGCGACGAAGGCGGCGCTGATCGGGCGCGGTTACGCGGACGAGGAAGCCGACCGGCGCGCCGGCGTCCGCATCTTCCAGGAGCCGCCCGGCACCTTCAATTTGAACACATCGCGCATCGCCGCTGCGAGCGGCACTTGGGACAGCGACCGGCCAATGGCGGACGAGTACTTGTCGAAGATGGGGCACGGCTACGGCAACGGGTTTTGGGGCGAACCGATGGAGGATGCGTTTCGCCTGGCGCTCTCCGGCACCGCCAAGGTGGTGCACAGTAGCTCCACGATGCTCTACGGCGCATTGGACAACGACGATTTCTTCATGTACATGGGCGGGCTCGCGGCCGCCGTCAGGAGCATTGACGGTGAGAGCCCGCAGATGGTCGTCGCCAACACCCGCGACCCCAGCCGACCCGAGATGACCGGGATCCACGAGTTCATCGGCTCGGAGTTCCGGACTCGCTACGTCAACCCCACTTGGATCGAAGGGATGCAGAGCGAGGGCTACGCCGGTGCCGGCGAGATGCGCGCGTTCGTCGAGTACCTGTGGGGCTGGGACGCCGCTGTGCCCGAGACAGTCGACGATGCGATGTGGAACGAGTCATTCGCCGTGTACGTCGAGGACAGGCACGGACTGGACCTGAAGACCTTCTTTGAGGAGCATTCGCCCCACGCGTACCAAGACATCACCGGCCGGATGGTTGAGACGATCCGCAAGGACTATTGGGCGGCCGATGACGCGACAGCCGAGCGCTTGCTCCATGAACATGTCGAGAGCGTCGCCAGGCACGGCGTCGGCTGTGCATCCCACACTTGCGGCAATCCGAGACTCTTGCGCTACGTGCTGGAGCGAGGCGCGGCGCTGAACATTCCCGGTCCCGCTCTTCAGGCGTACCGAGAGGCGATGCAGGAGGCGCTCGGTGTCGACATCGAGGAAGCAGCGGCTGCAGTAGAGGAGTTCGTCCGCCGCAACGAGGCGGGGACAGCCGCACCGGCGCTGACCGGCATCAGGGGCTATCGCATGCAGGAGACTGCAAGCGCGAGCGGTCCGGCCCCGAACCTGCCGGCAGCAAGTCCGGAGCCCGATGAATGGTCTCCGCTTTGGGTGGGCCTTCCGCTCCTGGGGCTGCTCGCCGCTTGGCGCAGGCAGCGGCGGCTTCACAGGGGGCGATCATGAGCCACCACAGGCAACCGGCCGGACCGAAAGCGGCCGTCCGCGGCCTTCAGTTCCGAGGGACGGACCGTCAGGTTGATGCTCCCTGTCCCTCGGGGGCGTCGCTTGAGTGCTGGCCTCGCGCTGCGGACGTCGGACGGGCCGGGTGACGGCGGGAGAGCACAGAACCTGGATCGAAGCCAATTCCATCACCCGGAGTCGAGCAATCGGTACTGCCGACCCACCCGAAGCTGGCACCGCTACGGTGCCGTCGGCTTCGCTTGATGGTTCCAGTACAGACGGTCGGTCCAAGCAGCGATCCGCTCAGTCCGGGACGTAGATGATCTGCCCGTCGGCCAGCCGATAGGCGGTGCCGAGGCGCTCGCCCTGCCCGCCGAGTGTCTCGCCTGTGAGCTCGTAGGCGGTAATCTCGGTGCCGCGCTTGACGATGATCTCTCGCAAGCCGTTTGCGTTGGTCTTGACCAGCGTCACCTGGCTTTCCGGATCGACGAGGTCGCCGATACGATACACGGAGAAGAGAGTCATCATCAGGCCGACGATGAAGACCACCGAGATGTCGAAGATGTTCGTAATTCCCGAGAGAGGGTCCTCGGCCTCCGCGTCGGCTGTTGAATTCAGGTGCAGGAAACGTGCCATCCTAATCCTCCGGCGCGGGGGTGCCGCGCGCATCGTGTGTCAGTTCCGCGGCGAGACGCTCGGCTAGGAATCGCTGCTCGCGCACGGTCTCGCTAACCCATCTTTGGCGCACGCTCTGAATGACGTAGGCTACCGTCCCCGTCGCGAGACCGACGATGGTGGTGGTGAAGGCGACGACCATTTGTCCCGCCATCGCCTCGAGGTTGCCGGCCGTCAGCGACGCCAAGGCCGCCCCCATCGGGATGAGGGTGCCCAGCAAGCCCAAGCTCGGACCAACCCTGACCAGCAAGCGCGACCGGTTCAGTGTGCGGCGCACTCGCTCCTCCCGTTCGAGAACGAGGTGCTCCAAGCCGCCGTCGCCAAGCCCCAGCCTCTTTCGCTCAGTCTCGACATCGCGCAGCATCCCGCGAAGCGGCGTCGGCAATGCCTCCAGCCGCGCGCCATCGATGCCAAGCAGCGGACCTGCATCGAGCCACGCGCTGAGATCGAAGCCGTCGCGCTCTCGCCGCCGCGCCAAGCAATCCATGACACACGCACCGGTCATGAAGAATACGGTGCCAACCGCAACCCAGAGCATGGCGATCACGGGTAGGCGGAGCACTTGGGCCAAGGCGAACAGGCCGTTCTCAAGAATTCCGAGAAAGTTCATGCACGCCTCCGCAACCTATGCAGGCCTCCGAGCACAACGACAGCCGCGACGCCCAATAGTAGACCCGAGTTCGGCCCCGGTCGAGCCAAGTCATTGGCCGCAAGGTTCATTACTCCCGCCGTGCGCCAACCCGCTGCCACGCTTGGCGCAGCCGCGACGGCCAAGCCCAGCGCTGCGAGCGCTGCCAGCGCGTCCTCGCGGATTTCCCGTCGAGCGAATCGAGGGTTGCGCTGGGACGCAAAGGCCGATGCCGCGACAAAGCCCGCCGCGAGCGGCCAGGCCAGCCACGTTGCCATCCCTTGGCCGACCAGCATCTGTGCGCACATTCCACCAGTCAGCCCGGACGCCAGCGGGCCTGCGAGCGCGGTCGTCGGGGAGCGCGAATCAATGAGCACCAGCACTGCCATGGCCGCGACAAGCGCGCCTGTCCATCCGGGAGATGGAACCGGCAATCCAAGCCCGCACAAGAAGCCCGCAGAGAGTGCGGCAACCCCGCGACGGCCCCGCGATGCGGTGGCGAAGACCACGGCGGCCAAGCCACACAGTTGTGCTACGGTGTGGATAAGCAAGTGAGAACCTCCACGTTTCGGCGCGTGCCTCCGCCGCCCCGGTCCATTCTAACGATTCACTGCTGCTGTGAGTTGGATTCCCGACGGCAGACGTGGCGGACGCTTGGATTCGCGCGATCCTGTCCCTACAGAAAACCGTATCACAGTAGGGGTTTACCTTTCAGCAAGCGCTGTGTCAAGCCTAGATAGATGTCTCCCCTTGAGCGGGAAAAGAGGATCGGGTTCGAGGCGGTAGGATGTGGGAATCGCGGCAGCGATTTCCAAGGACGGTGGGAATGGTGGACAACCCTTCAACATGTCCCTGACCCGGTGTGGTGGTTCTTTCTCTTGTCTGTGTTGCTTCTTCCGTTGCTCTGGAGAACGAGGGGAAGTGCGGAACATCGACGGCAGTTTGTTCGGAAGTTCCTTCGGTTTGATGTCTGGATTCTGCGTGTGGGATTACTTGTTCTCCTGGTTGTCGTGGTGGTACTTCGGTTGGTCTGATGGCCTCTCAGTCGGTCCGGGTTATGGTTGATTCACAGGCATTTGAAAGTTACCGGACCCGGCATCATGGCGTGGCTGTACCAGTGGGCGGCCGGTTCGAACGGGCCTCTCGCTTTACCGGCAACTGGTCTACCCCTTCGAGAAGGCCATCGTCTCGGGCCAACTAATGCCCTCAGATCGATTCCCCTCTATCTGCAAGTTGAACCAGGAGCTGCAAATCAATCCTAATACGGCCCAATAAGCAACAAACCCTCGCACAATCGTCGAAACAAATCGCCTCGGATTCGAATCTGCAGATGGATTACTCGTCAGCATGTGGAATGCATCCATAGGATCCGCGTGCGGCGTTATCCACGCAAAGCGCGCGGGTAAACCGGTCGTCGCCACGGTACCTATACACCTGAACAACAAGACGCGGATCTTCAACAGGAACGAGGGTCGCATTTGAAAACGCAACACTACGCCCGGCTCAACCATCGGGCCAGTGCCTTGTCCAGATCCGGGAGTTCTTCGATCGAGGTAAACCAACTAACTTCCGAACCCATTTCCGGAAGACCGGTGAACACCATCAGGTTGAGGGAATAGCCCGCGCTGTCGGTGCAGCGCCGGAAATCCTCCCGGAAGAGGAACACCGGGTTAGTCTATCGACACCGCCTTGACCCCCAGAGGCGGAAATCGTCGATCATTTCGCGGCCGTTGGAGGCCGGGTTTTCCTGTTCCTGTTGGACGACCTTCTCCATGACGGCATCGAAGCCGCCATGGCGTTCGACGGTGTCCTGCACCCGGAATCCGCGAGCCTTGCCGGGCAGGCTGCGATTTCCAGGCCCCTGGCATACCAGAACACCCCGGAACGCCTCCTGCACCGATTTCCCTCTCAGGGACCGCAGGTCCCGCCGCGGGCTCTGTTCTTTCAAGCCTGTCTTGCGTGGTACACTAACCGAGTGATCCGTCAGCAAATGAACCCCTTGCCTGGTCTGTTCTCCCTCTCGGCGGGCTCGTCGAAGTGGAAGGAGCATCAGCAATGATTCTCAGCGCGGAGTTGATTGCCATCGGCATTCTCGGCGTGGCATTGGTCAGCCTCGGATGGAAGGTCTCATCCGATATCCGACAGGAGTTCAGACTGGAAATTCAACATGTCCGAGAGGACGTCGCCAATGTCCGAGGAGATGTGGCCGATGTCCGTGGAGACGTCGCCGATCTCCGGGAACGCATGGCCCGGCTGGAAGGGCTGTTTGAAGGATTCACCCGGGGCGAGTTGGTAGAGCAGCAGAAGTAACGGGCTGGACCGAATGTGCGCCGCCCCAGCCGGTTCGCCTCTTCGATCACGTCTTGGCCGATAGACCTGCCAAATTCCTGAAATAAACCGCTTCAAGGCAGGATGGCATTGATGCCGCCCAAGATGGAATCAATCCGACTCGAATGAGTCAACGGCATAGTTGAGCGCAACAGTTGTCGGGGAAGTCGCGGCATGCGAGTGAAAATCAAGGACACAGAGCTTCTGTTGCTTCAGGGGGACATCACCGAGCAGGATACCGATGCCATCGTCAATGCCGCCAATCGGGAGCTGATCCTGGGAGCGGGTGTGGCCGGGGCCATCCGACGCAAAGGGGGAGACTCGATTCAGAGAGAATGCCACCGAATCGGCGGCACCGAAGTCGGCGGGGCCGTCATGACCGGCGGGGGGAATCTCAAGGCCCGCCACGTCATCCACGCGGTGGGGCCGCGCATGGGCGAGGGGGAAGAGGACGAAAAGCTCGGCCGGGCGACCCGGACCAGCCTGGTCCTGGCCGACTCGAAAGGCCTGAAGAGCATCGCCTTTCCGGCCATCAGCACCGGGATTTTCGGCTTTCCCGCCGACAGATGCGCCCGAATCATGCTGGAAGTGACCTGCAATTATCTTTCAGGAAAGAGTCGGCTCCGGCAGGTCGTTTTCTGCCTCTACGATTCGGCCACGCTTGCTCTCTTCGAGAAGCAACTGGCCCTCTTCCGATCCAGGCTGTAGTTGGGATTTCCGACGGGCGGCGGGTAAATGATGGGCAAGACCTACCGGTGCTGTCGAATCGACCGCCGCGGATGCATCCTTTGCGGCTGCCGTGACTTCGAGCAGGAGGTTGTTATCGACGACCCCTTGGCCGCCGCCTGGGGGCTCTCGGGTCGCGAACGGCGCTGGCTGGACCTGCGGGAAGGCGATCGCTGCCGCAATTGCGGCATGTCCAAACGGGTCCGCATGCTGCTGTGGAGCATCAGGCGCCGGTGTCGGCCCGGCTCGCGGCTGAGGATTTTGCACCTGAACCAGGTCAACGCCCTGGCGCCGGCCTTGCAGAGCCTCGGCAGCGTCACCGAAACCGTCCATCGACCCGACAAGCCCCTCGGGTCCCAAATCGACGGCAGGTCCAATGAGGACATGTCCCGGTTGTCCTTCGAGGACGATACGTTCGACTTGGCCGTTCACTCCGAAACGCTGGAACATCTGCTGGACTACGGCCAAGCCCTGGATGAGGTTCGGCGGGTGTTGAAGCCCGGCGGGCTCCAGATCTACACCATTCCGCTGCTCCTCTCCCGGGTCACCCGGCAACGGATGTCCCAGGACGCCTCCGGAAGGCTGGTGTCCCACCTGCCTCCCAGCTTTCACGGCTGCGACCGAGAATTCCCGGTCATCTGGGAGTTCGGGGGCGATTACCTCCGACAGAGGGGCGCCCGCATCCGGGAAATTCACTTCGACAACTACTGGAAAAATCGCACTGTCTTTACCCTGATCGAAGGCAAGGAGGGCTAACCCGAGCTTCCTGAAGAGATATCAGGGAAGAGGCGGGAAGGGACGGACTCATTGTTGATTGGGGATCTATGCCGACTGGTTTTGCCCCAAGTCCAAAATCTACAATCCACAGAGCTTTTGCAATATTCGCAGCGTGGCAGATCAACTTGCCTGCGAACCTGAGGTTCTGTCCTTTTCAATATCCGGTGCGAACCGGTGAAAAACGCTGTCTAGGCGCAAACGTCACAATTTGTGTTCTTGTGCCTTTTGTGGCCATTCCCGGGATGCGTCCCCTGCCGAATTTTGCAAAAGGTTCCACAATCCAGAAATATCTACTGGCGAGTCCTTTGCTGGTAGTCCAGCACGGTGTCCACGATGGCGATCTCGACCCGCCGGTTCCGGGCTCGGGCTTCCGTCGAAGTGCCCTCCACCAGGGGGCTGGACTTGCCGAAGCCCTCGGCCGTGACGATGTCCGGATCGATGAAGGAGGCCACCAGGTAGTCCCGCACGGCCTTGGCCCGCCGCTCCGAGAGTTGCTGGTTGTAAGCTTGGGTGCCCACGTCGTCGGTGTGGCCGTAGACAAAGATGTGATGCCCCTTCGAGGTCAGCAGGATTCCGGCGATCTTGCTGAGCAGTTCCTTGTTGTGGGGCTTCAGGTCGGCCTTGTCGAATTCGAACTGGATGGCCTCGCTGTCCAGGTTCATGATAAGACCCAGAGCCGTGCGCCGGGTTTCCACCAGTTGGCTGAGCGCTTGCTGCATGGCGTCCAGCTTCTCGTCGCGCTCCTTGCGTATCCGGGCGGCCTCCTGTCGCGCCCGCTCGGCTTCCTGCCTGGCCTCCCTCATTTCGGCCTTCGACTTGGCGGCGGCCGCCCGCGCCTCCGAGGCCTCTTCCTCGGCCTGGGCTCGCCCCAGAGCCGCCTTGAGAGCGTTTTCCTCGGCCCGTCCGGCCTGGCGCCTGGCGCTCTCGGCGGTTTCGGCCACGGTTCTGCTCACCCGTCTGAGCCCGGCCATTTCCCGGCTCAGGTCGGTCAGCTTCAGGTAGGTAAGAACCAACAGGACCGCCACCACCGCCAAAGACAGCAGGATGGCCGCAAGTAGAACTCTTCCCGGCGTCACTTTGCGGCGGGATGAAGTGTCATGGGAAGTTTTCACGGCGGCTTTCTCCGATGAGTCCGGCTGCGGCTGTGCCAGAAATTCGGCCCTTTACTCCAGAAACCACAGCCGCAGGGCAAACAGGATGACGGTGACCGTCACCACCTTTTTGATCCACCCGTGTCCCTTGAGGACGGTGAGCCTGACCCCCACCAATCCTCCTGCCAGGTTTCCGGCGCCCAGGACGAACCCCAGAAGCCAATCGACCTTTCCCTGGCTCGCAAAGACCCACAGGGAGACGACCATGGTTGCCAGGATCACCAGCACCTTCACCGCGTTTCCCTTGACCAGGTCCAAGCCCCCCAGGGTAGTGGCCGCCAGGATGAGGAATCCCACTCCGGCCTGGACGAATCCGCTGTAAACGCCGACCACAAAGAAGGCGGCGGCAATCATCCACCAGGGCCGTCCACCGGGAGACGAGTCCAGCTTTCCCTTGAGCGGGTCCCAAAGGGTCCAGAGCGTCACCGCCACCATCAGGAATGCCAGAGTGTCCTTGAAGGCCTCATCCCCGACCCAAATAGCAACCTCGGCACCCAGCCAGGCACCAATCATCGCCGGCAGAGCCGCCGACTGGAGGCTGGTTCGCCAGTCCATCACCCCGTGTTGATGAAAGCTCCAGACGGCCCCTACGTTCTGGGTCAGGACCGCTACCCGGTTGGTCCCGTTGGCCACGGTGGCCGGCAGTCCCAGGAAGATCAGGACCGGAAGCGTCAGGAAGGACCCCCCTCCGGCCACCACGTTCAGCATGCCGGCAATGAAGCCGGCAAGCAGCAGGATCAGATAACTGCCCAATTCGACCATGAGTCGTTGCTCCTTCGGTCGGTCGCGGATGCGGCCCAAGCCCAGCATGCTACCACGAGATGGGAAATGGGCAAGAAGTCTGATGCAAGCCTCAAGAATCACTCCCCCCTTGAGGGGGAGTCGGTGAGACAAGGGCACCGCCCGCAGTCGAGCCGGAGGGGGGCCAACGCGGCGTCCCATGAGTGAATATGAGAAGTACAGCCCGCAACCTCTCCACATCCCCCCCCGTTCATTGACAGCTTCGACCCGGAAGTGTTAGTGATAGCTCCCGAGATCAGGTCACCGGGTGGACCAACACCCGTTCAACGTCCGGAAACTGGAGACCCCCATGCCCGCCAAACCCGCTTGGGCGCTCGCCGCCTCAATCCTCATGCTGTTGTCAATAGCATTGCTTCCGATCGCATCGGCCGAAACCGTCGATTCCAAGCGCCTGATCGAGGCGGCCAAGGAGCCGCAGAACTGGCTGATCTATTCCGGGACTTATGACGCCTGGCGCTACAGTCCGCTGGATCAGATCAATCGGGAGAACGTGAAACGGCTGGCGCCGGTCTGGATCTTTCAGACGGGCAAGGTGGACGGCGGTTTCTCCTGCACTCCCCTGGTGGCGGACGGAGTCATGTACATCACCACCCCCTGGAACCGGGTCTTTGCGCTGGATGCCGTCACCGGCAAGGAGATCTGGCACTACTACCATCCCGAGCCCAAGGACTTCGGCCTCCTCTACGGTCCCTGGAACCGGGGGGCGGCCCTGGGCCACGGACTGGTCTTCATGGGGACCATCGACAACCGCCTGGTGGCGCTGGACGCCAAGACCGGGGAGGAAGTCTGGAACGTCGAGATCGAGAACATGCAGCAGTGCGGGTGCAACATCACCGGCGCACCCCTGGTGGTCAAGGACAAGGTCGTGGTCGGGGTCACCGGGGGCGATTCGGCCCATCGCGGCTATCTGAACGCCTTCGACGCCAGGACCGGCCGGCGGGCCTGGAGGTTCTGGACCATTCCCGGGCCGGGAGAAAAGGGCCACGAAACCTGGAAGGGAGACAGTTGGAAGTATGGCGGCGGGGCCACCTGGATGACCGGCTCCTACGATCCGGAGTTGAACCTGATCTACTGGGGGGTGGGGAATCCGGCCGCCGACTTCTACGGCGGAGACCGGACCGGGGACAACCTCTATACCGATTCCATCGTAGCCCTGGATGCCGACAGCGGGGAGTTGAAGTGGTATTACCAGCAGATTCCCCACGACGTCTGGGACTGGGATACCGCCTACGAATGCTTGTTGGTCGACCTGCCGGTCAACGGCAAGAAGCGCAAGCTCCTGATCAATCCCAACAAGGGCGGGTACACCTGGGTCCTGGACCGGACCAACGGCGAGTTCATCGGCGCCTGGCGCTTCGTCGAAAACCTCAACTGGATCGAAGGGATCGATTCCACCGGGAAGCTGCTGGGACGGATGGAGCCCGAGGTGGGGAAGCCCACCCTGGTCTGCCCGGCCATCGGCGGGGCCCGAAGCTGGAACCACGGGGCCTACAGCCCCAAGACGGGGCTGTTCTACAACACCGGCATCGAGTGGTGTCAGACCCTCACCGTGCAGAAGGAGGACCCCAGGCCGGGCGAGACCTTTTTCGGAGGGGTGTTCGAGCTCAAGCCTACTCCCAAGGGAGACCAGGGCAGCCATCTCGACGCCCTGGATCCTGTGACCGGGGAGAAGAAATGGAGCTACTACTCCAAGTACCCCTTGCTGGCCTCGGCGGTGGCGACCGGCGGCAACCTGGTCTTCACCGGCGATCCCGAGGGAGAATTCTTCGCCCTGGATGCTGAAACCGGCAAGAAGCTGTGGAGCTTCAACACCGGTTCCGGCCACCGCGGGTCTCCCATCAGCTATGCGGTGAACGGGCGGCAGTACATCGCGGTCCCGGCAGGCTGGGGATCGGCGGTGGCCGGACTGATGCCCCAACTCTGGCCCGAGGTGGAGGACTTCCCGGGCGGAAGCGCCCTGATCGTGTTTGCCCTGCCCGAATAGGGGCCGGCCGGGGGTAAGGGGGCTCCAGTAAGAGCACGAAAGGAAAAGGAGTTTTCCACGAAGGGACACTAAGGGGTTGGAGAAGTCTCCAGAGGAATCCGCCGAAGGTCGGGAAGGGGAAAGGGTATCCGAGAACTCGCAGCGCTGGGGACGTCCCCTACTCCCCCAGCAGGCAGCAAGCTAAACTCGTGCGATTGAGGCGGCGGCTTCCTTCTTCGGCAGTTTGAGGCAGGCCCCCGCGGGAGCGAAGAGATGGTCGGGTTTGTCGGAATCCTGGTGCTGGCGGGTGCTCCTCTGTGGGCGCCCTGGCCCCAACAGCCCAGTGTCGATCTCAAGGACCCGGCGGTGATCGGAGCCGGCCGGACCCTGTTCGCCCGGAGTTGTTCGGTCGGCTACTGCCATGGAGCCGAGGGTCGGGCCGGCGGCGGCCCTCGCCTGCGCGGCAAACCGTGGGAGCCGGGCTACCTCTATCGGGTGACCGCGGAGGGCATCCCCCGGTCCTCCATGCCGGGATGGAAAGAGAAGCTCAGCCAGGACGAGATCTGGTCGGTGGTGGCCTACGTGATGTCACTCTCCGATCCGGAGCAGTCCGGCGCCGCCGAGGTGGCCGCCGCGGCCCTGCCCGCACCGGACGCGCAGGCAGGGGGGTTGCAAGAGACCCCAAGTCTGCCGGAGCCGGAGCCTGAAGCCGGGAAGGCATTGGTTGGACTGACGGGCGAGCCCGACAAGGGGCGGGAGCTGTTCTTCGATGCGGCCGACGATTTCAACTGTGCTCAATGCCACCGCATACAGGGGATGGGGGCTACAGTCGGTCCTGATCTCAGCGGGCTGGCGGATCGCCCCGCCAACGAGATTCTGCGGGACATCGTCCTGCCGGCGTCCCGGCCTTCAAGCCAACCAGCCGTCTTCAAGCTCACCACCGTGGCCGGGGAACATCTGACCGTCCTGAAGGCTGGCGAGGGGAAGCAGCGGATCCGGTTCTACGACATCACCGAGCTGCCGCCAGTTCGGAGGAGCATGAAGCGAGATCAGGTTCAGTCCCTGGAGCCCCAGCCCGGTTCCCCCATGCCTGAAACCTACGGTCAACGCTACACCTTGAAGCAGTTGCTGGACCTGGTCAGTTTCCTGAAGACCTCCAAATCCGGACACGCTTCCACAATCACTCTGGAAGATCTCTTGGTGGACGGCCGAGGGTCTCGATAAAGGTCCGGTGCAAGGCGGCGGTGAGGGGGGTAGTCTTGTCCCCCGTCACCAGCAGCGTGATTCGCTGAGGCGAGGTTTCCACGCCCAGTACTTCCATCCCCGAGCGCCTGGCCGTCTCCAGCGCCCGCCCGGCGGCGTCGGAGTGCAGGCCTTCTCCGACCACCGACAATCCGGATATCCCTTCCTGGAGAGTCAGGCGCGAGCCCAGCCCGCGGGTCAGCTCGCTTCGAAGCGACGGCCATTCGGGAAACTCGTTGGCGGCGACCACGCAGATGGTCTCCGTTTCCGCGCCTCCCCGGCAGGGCCGGAAGGGCAACCCCAACTGCCCGAGCCGGGTCTGCAACTCCCCTTCGGTCCCCAGGAGACCCAGCCGGGCCAGATTCTCCGCAACCGTCACACCGCAGGCCGGCAAGCCGGTTCCCTCACTGGAAACCCGGGAGTGGCCTCCCTCCCGGTGGGCTGCGCTGGTGAGGATGGTGACGCCGGTCTTGCGGGCCCACTCGACGGCCTGAACGTTGAGAACCTGGGCTCCGTGGGTGGCCAGTTCCAGCATTTCTTCGTAGGAGATTTTCTCCAGCAGAAAGGCTTCCGGCACCCGTCGCGGATCGGCCGTGTAGACGCCGTCCACGTCCGAGCAGATCTCGCAGTAGGAGGCGCCCAGGGCCGAAGCCAGAGCGACGGCGGTGGCGTCGGAGCCCCCGCGGCCCAGGGTGGTGATCTCCCGCCGGTAGGACATCCCCTGAAAGCCGGCCACGATAACCACCTTGCCTCGAGAGAGCTCGTCCTGGATGCGCACCGGGCGCACCTCGATGATCTGGGCGTCCGAGTGCCGGTCGTTGGTGATGATTCCCGATTGGGAGCCGGTAAAGGAGATGGCTTCCAGCCCCCGCTTCTGAATGGCCATGGCCAGCAGCGCCATGGCGATGCGCTCCCCGGTCGAGACCAGCATGTCCAGCTCGCGCCGCGGGGGCGTCTCCGTTACCTGCCGGGCCAGGGACAGCAGGTCGTCGGTGGTTCGGCCCATGGCCGACACCACCGTGCAGATCCGATCGCCCCTGGCTGCGCTCCGGGCAATCCGGTCGGCCACGCCTTCCAGCCTGGGGAGGTCCGCCACCGAGCTTCCGCCGTATTTCTGCACCACTACGTCCATGACCGGCCTCCTCCGAGGCCTTATATCACAGGGGACGGGACGGCAGCCACCAGCTCGGATTTCTGACAAAGGGTTGCACCGGTGAGACGGGTGGAAGGAGTGAGGGTGGGTTTGAGCGTCATTTTGGAGCGGTGGTGCGTTTCGTGACGGGTGTTTCCAAATCGTCGCGTTCGCGGCTCTACTGGAATCCCCGGCCCGTCGCCTGGTAATCCAATTAGACAAAATTTCCTGTCCCCCCGCAGTGTCGTGGGTTAGGGGAGAGCTGCGAATGCTGCGGTTGACGTGGGTTACCCGGCGAGACGCCTCCTACGGGCCATCCTTAAAGAGCTGCGTAGCTGCGACTCAGGGTAGCCCCGGGTGTCAACCCGGGGTCGTATGGGGTCTGCGCCAACCCAGCCGCGAAGGCGGCGAATTAGAAGCCGCGTCCCCGAACGCACAACCTCTCCAGAACGACACCGCCCCACGTCGCTGTCAATGGGCATCGAAATTTACAGGGTTTTGGGCGCTGAAAGCGCCAGGGGCAGCGGGCCGGGATGGCGCTTCTAAATCGCCGCATACGCGGCTACGTGGGCGGCGTCGTTCCGGAAAAGCCGTGCGTTTCGGGACGGGTGCTCTCTATTCGCCGCCTTCGCGGCTAGGTTAACGCAAAACCCATACGACCCCGGGGCTGACGCCCGGGGCGCGGGTAGCGTCCTTTTGGAGAGACATTGCGTTTCGGGACGGGTGCTTCTAAATCGCCGCCTTCGCGGCTAGGTGGGCGGCGTCGTTCTGGAAAAGCCGTGCGTTTCGGGAGGGCGCTTTCTATTCGCCGCCTTCGCGGCTAAGTTGGCGCAAAACCGGAACGCCCCCGGGCTTCCACCCGGGGCTACCCTGAGCCGCAGCTTCGCTGCTCTATAAGGATGGCCTGTAGTAAACGCTTCCGTGGATAACCACGTCAACCGCAGCTTCGCAGCTCTCACCCAACTCACGACACTGCAAGGGGAAACGTGCTTGTTAATTGGAATATTCCCCCCGGCGGCAAGCCGGAGATTCCAGTCGAGCCGTGGGCAAACCTCGCTTACGGGAGTTGGGCCGCGAATGCGGCGACAGCAATCCTCGTCTGCAGAATCGGCGCAAATGGCGGCTCCCATCGTGCCAAAACGGCGCGTTTGGCCGGACCCGTCCATTCCGTGCTATCGGGGAATCATCTCCATAACACCATAATAATAAACAGTTTATTCTCCCTGAAATTTTCTGGAAGGCTTTGGCACGCCGTTTGCTCTAAACCCGGCCGGAGTGTGAATGGCTCCCTGAGAGCCAATCCGAAATTCAGGAAAAACCTGGAGAAAGGGGACAAGGATCAATGAAAGCCAACAAGTTCATCGCCGCTGGAGTGATAGCAGCTGCCCTGGTCGTCGGGCAGGTTGCCGGGAGGTTGATGCATCAGCCTCTCGGCGCCGGCCCGGCGCCGCCGGCCGCCACCCTCAATGTCCCGACGGCCGCCGAGCTGTCTTCCCGCTTTTCCGAAGTCTCGGACGCGGTCGACCGGGCCGTGGTCAACATCAACACCGTGGTGAAGCACCGCTTCCGGCTGCCACGCCGGGGAGGCGGAGGGGGACGACAGTTCCAGGATCCCTTCGACTTCTTCAACCGCTTCTTCGGGGGCGAACTGCCGCCGAGTCGAAGCCAGAAGCGCGAGTCCCTGGGCTCGGGGTTCGTGGTCGACCCCAGGGGGTATATCCTCACCAACTATCATGTCGTCAACGGCGCCGATGAGATTCGGGTGGAACTGACCTCGGGCGAAGAGTTTCCCGCCAAGGTCGTAGGCGGTGACAACTTCACCGACCTGGCAGTGATCGAGATCGATGCCGGGGAACCGCTGGAAGTCGCCAGGCTGGGCAATTCTGACGGCATGAGACGGGGAGACTGGGTCCTGGCCATCGGCAGCCCCTACGGCCTGGAGCGTACCGTCACCGCCGGGATCATCAGCGCTACCGCTCGGCCGGGCCGATCCCACTGGCAGCGCTTTCTGCAGACTGACGCCGCCATCAACCGCGGCAATTCCGGCGGGCCGCTGGTGAACCTGGCCGGAGAAGTGATCGGGGTCAACACGGCCATCCTGAGCGCCTCCGGCGACAACTCGGGAGTCGGCTTTGCCGTTCCCTCCAACACGGCCATTCGGGTCTACAATCAGCTCATCGAGCATGGCCGGGTCACCCGGGGAGCCCTGGGAATCAGCATGCAAACCGAGGCCAGCTCCCAGGCCCTCAAGGCCCTTGGAGCTAGCGACGGCAAAGGCGTCATCGTCCAGCAGGTCCGGCCCGAGGACGGCCCTGCCGATCGGGCGGGGCTGCAGCCCGGCGATGTCATCGTCGGATTCAAGGGACGGAAAATCGGTGAGCCGGCCGACATCTATCCCTTGCTGTCCGAAACCTCCCCCGGAGAGACGGTGGAGGTCGAATACATCCGGGACGGCAGCAAGCGGACGGCCAGGCTGACCGTGGGCGACCGGGCCGAAGTCTTTGCCGAGGAGCAGGTGGCCGAGTCGGGATCGGGCCTGGAGTCCGACAGCCTGAAGCTGGGCCTGCTTGTCCAGAGCCTTTCCCCTCAATGGAAGCGCCACCTTGGCGCTGGGGCCGAGGGGGTGATGGTCGTGCAGGTGGAGCCCGGGAGCGTCGCCGACGATGCCGGCCTGAGGCCGGGGGACGTCCTGGTGGAGCTCAACAAGGCAGTCGTTTCCACTCCCGGACGGCTTGCGAAGCTGGCTGGAGAGCTCCAGCCGGGCACGGATGTCCTGTTTCTGGTGAAACGGGGCCAACCTGCCACCGGGGAGACGGTCACTCTCTACCTGGCCGCCACCCTTCCCTGAATCCGCGCGCATTCAACGGTCCCCGGGCCCCGCCCGGGGACTTTTTTTATGCTAGGATAGCCCTGTGGCGGCGGCCTGCTTGAGTCGGACCTCATCTCTGCCAGGCGCCGCCCCAATTCCTTTTGGTCGCAGGACTCCCACAGGCTGAATCGAAGGCGGCGGTTCCGCGGAACCGCGATCGGGCTGTTCGGCGCATCGGGCCTCTGCAATGGATTATCGCGCTGACCTGCTTTACCCGCTCAGAGAGTGCTACGAGCGAATGGGGGTGGAACCGCCTTCGATCTCCTGCCTCGACGTTGAGGAGATGCCTCAGCCCTACCGGAGGCTACTGGTTCACGACCGGGATATGACTCCGACCCTGGAGGCGGCATTTGGCCGGCCGATCCAACTGCGCGTCATGCAACAGTGGATATCCGGGGAGCTGCTGACACGCCAGGTTCTGCTGGTGCTGGACCGGGAGGAGACTCCGGTGGTGTTCGGGGCCATTCGGATTCACCTGGATGCTTTCCCCCTCCCGGCAAGAGAGGAGATCCTGCAAGGACACAGGCCCCTGGGGGCCATTCTCCACCATCACCGGCTGGCGCACCAAAGCCGCCCCCAGGCGTTCATTCGAGTCGCAGCCGACGGTCCGATCAGCCGGGCGCTGCGGGGGCCGTCCCCGGGAAGCCTTCTCTACGGGCGGCTCAACCTGCTTCGAAGTCTTCAAGAGGAAACACTTGCAGAAATTCTGGAGATATTGCCCGCCCTGCAGGAGGGCGGCGGTCAAGGCTTGCGTATTCAATCCAACTGAGGGAGGTGGCCATGCTTGTCAATCATCCTGGAGGGAACTATCTCTTTGCGCCGGGAGGAGAAGCCTTTTCGGACGGAGTGGTTTCCGCGCCGGGCTACGAGATCGTGCGCGTCACGCTGAAGGAGTTGCTGCCCTGGCGGCAGGGTTTCGATCTCATCGATGCGTTTCTGAAGGAGCAGAGGAGGCCGCGCCAGGCGCTCTGCGCCATTGAGCTGCGTTGCGCCCGCCCCTTCACAGCCGAGGGCTTCAGCGAATTCAATCAGGGGTACCGATCCCTGGTGACCGATTGGCAGATCCTGGTGGACGGGGTCAACCCCATGGCCAGAACCAACGTAGCCCCGGTGGTGGGTCCTCCCACCGAGACCTCGCTGTTTGCCTTCGCCTTCACCGCTCCGGCACCCGGTCTGCAACGGTCCACCTTCGTGGCTGCCGGGGCCGGCGAAATTACCGTCTCACCCGAAGGGCAAAGCACCATCGTCCGCCGGGGAGACACCTCGGCGGAGGCGATCCGGGAAAAGAACGCAGCCGTGATGCAGATATTGGATCAGCGTCTGGTGGATCTGGAGAAGGACTGGTCTCAGGTGACCGGGGTCACGGTCTATACCGTGTTCGACATTCACCCCTTCATCGAGGCGGAAATTCATTCCCGGATGGGGCCTGCCAGTCTGCGCGGCCTGCAGTGGCACTATGCCCGCCCGCCCGTGGTCGACATCGACTATGAAATGGACCTTCGGGGGCACGCCCGCGAGATCTACTTGTAGGTGGCTGAGACTCAGTCCGTCGGGCGCCGGGTCACCACGGTGGTGGTCTGGTTGAGCTTGACCAGGCTGTCGGCCGGGGTGTAGCCCTTGCGGAGCGCCACGTTGGCGTAAATGAGAGTGCGTGGACCCACCAGGCAGCCCGGGTGCGTGACGCAGTTGCAGCCGGTCTGGACGTCGTCCCCCAGTATGGCGCCCAGCTTGGTGAGGCCGGTGTCGTAGGTCCGGTCGTCGATCCGGATCTGCAGCGTGGGCCGCCGGCCCGTCTCGGGGTTCCTGGCGCTGACAAGGGTGAGATTGGAGAGCTTGGTGCCGGCTCCCAGGTTGGCTCGCTGTCCCAGGATGCTGTCTCCCACGTAAGCAAAATGGGGGGCCTTGCTCTGGTTCAGCAGAATGGCGCCCTTCACCTCGCTGCTGTGGCCGACGACGCAGCCGTCTCCGGCGATCACCCCGCCGCGGATGCAGGCGGCGTGCCGGATCCGGCAGTCACTGCCGATAACGGCCGGTCCGGCGATGTAGGCGCCGTCTTCCACCACGGTGCCGGGGCCGATGCGGATCCCGGTTCCATGGAGGGTGGCGCCCGGGGAGATTTCTCCCTGGATATCCATGGTCCCGGACGGAACCAGGGCTTCGAGGCAGGCCTGTAGCCGCTTCAACGCGTCCCACACCCTATCGCCCCGGCGCCAGAGATCCCGGTGCTCGAATTGGGTCAGGTCGAAGAATTCGGTTGGATCGGTCACGCTAACTGGCCCCCGGCGTCGTGACGGGTAGTATAACTCAAGCGACCGGGCACCCCAACGAGGAGCACCATGGCTTCATCCGGATGCGGCAGGCTGCCCGACGGTCGGCGGCGACGATGGGCATGGCTGCCCGGTCTGTTCCTGCCCCTGGCGCTGACCTGCTGCCAGTCCGGCCCTCCCGCCGGAACTGCCGACAACAAAAGGGTAATCGTGCTGGGCATCGACGGCATGGACCCGGTCCTGTTGGCTCAGTTTGTGGAGGAAGGCCGGATGCCCAACTTCGCCCGCTTCATGGACGGAGACCATTTCCGCCCCTTGCGGACCAGCATGCCTCCTCAGAGCCCCGTTGCCTGGTCCAGCTTCATCACGGGCATGGATCCGGGCGGGCACGGAATCTTCGACTTCATTCACCGGGACCCGGACACCCTGTCCCCCTATCTGTCCACCTCCCGCAGCGAGGAAGGCGCTTATGCCCTGTCTCTGGGATCCTGGAGAGTGCCGCTCTCGGCGGGCCGGGTGACGCTCCTGCGCAAGGGCAAGGCCTTCTGGGAAATCCTCGGCCGCCACGGAACGCCCTCCACCATACTGCGGGCGCCCGCCAACTTTCCGCCTGCCGGCGAGGCCGCCCGACAGCTCTCGGGTATGGGAACCCCCGATCTTCAGGGGACCTACGGCACCTTTTCCTTTTACACACAGGATCCCGAGCTTCACTCCGGAGAGATCTCCGGCGGTGAGGTCATTCCTCTGACGGTTCGCAACCAGAGATTCCAGGCCCGAATAACGGGGCCGCCCAATCCCTTCAGGACGGATGTCGACCAGGCCTGGACGAGCTTTCAGGGAACTGTCGATCCCGAGGCCCGGGTGGTGCGGATCGAGCTCGGAGGCCGCCGGTTTCTGCTTCAGGAAGGGAGTTGGAGCCAGTGGGTCGAGATCGAATTCGAACTGGTGCCCTTGCTTCACAGCGTACGGGGGATCTGCCGCTTCTATCTGAAGCAGGCAGCTCCTCACTTGCAGATCTACGTCACTCCGGTCAACATCCATCCCTCCCATCCCGCCCTTCCCATCTCCCATCCGGCCGACTACAGCCATCGATTGTGCGAGCAGATCGGCCTCTATTCCACGCTGGGCATCCCCGAAGACACCAAGGCCCTTTCCTCAGGGGTCCTGGACGAGGAAGAGTTCCTGCAGCAGGCGGACTCGGTCTTCGAGGAAGAGCTGCGGATGCTGGAGAACGGTTTGAGCGACTTCCGGGAGGGCTTGTTCTTCTTTTATGTGGGCCGGCTGGACCAGATCTGCCACATGTTCTGGAGCGCCATGGATCCCCGGCATCCGGGCTTCCAGCCGGATTCACCTCATGCCGGGACGATCCGCGACACTTACCTCGAGATGGACCGGGTCCTGGGTCGGATCCTGGAGGAGGTCGACGATCGCACCACCCTGCTGGTGATGTCCGACCACGGATTTGCCCCCTTCTACCGCGCCTTTCATCTGAACAGCTGGCTCCGGCAACAGGGCTACATTACCCTGATACAGGGCTTCGAGGAAGGCATGCTGAGAAACGTCGACTGGAGCCGGACCCGGGCCTACGGATTCGGCTTCAACGGCCTCTACCTCAACCTCTACGGAAGGGAACCCAGGGGAATCGTCCAGAAAGGAGCGGAAGAGGAGGCGCTTCTCCAGGAGATCACGACCCGGCTGCTGGAGTTGCGCGATCCGGAATCCGGAGAGGCGGTGGTGGCCCGGGTGCACAGGCCGGACTCGATCTACAGCGGCCCACTGCTGCGGGAGAGCCCCGACCTGGTTGTCGGCTACCACCGCGGCTACCGGGCGTCCTGGGAGACCACCCTGGGCAGGTTTCCCGAGGCGGTGCTGGAGGACAACCTCGACAAGTGGAGCGGGGACCACCTGATTCACGCCGAGGCGGTCCCCGGGATCCTGATCAGCAACCGCAAGATCCGACTGGAAAAGCCGGCCCTGACCGACCTTGCTCCCACCATCCTGGCCGAGTTCGGCCTTCCCCCGGATCCGGCCATGGTCGGCCGCCCGCTGTTTTAGGCCGGCTTTCCAAGCAGTGTCGGCGCTCAATCCAGGAAGCAAATCAGGGAAAAGCGTTATTCACGAAGGGGCGGAAGAAACAGATCTTGAGGTTGATCCAACCGGATAGAAGATTTTAAGAAACGGCGGCGCTTCTGCGGTCAGTCGTCAGGGTCTCACCCATCCATTCCCAGCATCCTCCGGGCGTTGTAGTAGAAGATGTCCTCCACCTGGCTGTCGCTCAGCCGCAGGTGCCGCGCGGCCAGCTTCAGGACCCGCAGGGACTCCAGGCCCGTCAGCACGGGTTGAACGGAGGCTTGGGCAGCCACGCCGTCCCAGTCCAGGCTGTCCTCTCCCAGCCAGAAGAACTGGTCTCCGATGGCTATGCAGCGCCCGCGTCCGTGGCTGACCGGGAAATCGGACCCCCACAGCAGGCGGTCGTGGCCCAGCGTGTCCACGATGGCTTCGAAAGCTCCGGCCTCGGTGACCGCCGAGGTGTCGCACCAGACGTTGCGCAGTCCCTTCAGAGCGTGGATGCCCTCCACCGTGTGATAGGGATTGAAGCCCCGGGCCGCGTGGGCCAGGATGAGCTTCATGTCCGGGTAACGGGTGCAGAACTCGACAATTCGCTCCTGGTTGGCGGGATCCGCCATGGCCCGGTCCTTGACCATGTGAAGCGTGATGGTCCAGCCTTCCTGGTGGGCTACCCGCACGTGCTCTTCCGTGAGAAACTTGGAGATATCCGCATGCCAGGTGACTTCTCCCTGTACGAAGGTGTGGTAGACCTTGAGGCCGGTAAAGCCCAGCCGCTTGGCCTCCTGCCGGACCTCCTCGGGATCCATGCGGGGGGAGATCACCATCTGCCCGCGGCATTCCGGGTCCAGGCTCACCTCAGCCGCCACGAATTCGTTTGACGGGCGGAGGCGTTCGTCGCTGAAGCCCACTCCGAAGAACAGCGCCGTGGTATGGCTGCCGGGCGTGATCCACTCCATCAGGCGGCGAAACTCGGCCAGGGTCGCCACCCTGGGTCCCTGCATCCCCCCTTCGCCGCGTCCCCAGTGCCAGGTCTCGTAGAGGTGGGCGTGGGCGTCGAAGATCTTCTCCGGAACGAAGCTTCGCAGTTCTCTCTCAAAGAACTCCCGGTCGCAATCCCTGAGTTCCCAGTCCTTTGTCATCGGCAATTCTCCTCTTCTTGGGCACCCGGCCCATTCACCCGCAGCCATCCCGCGGCATCCGCTCCGCCGGGCAGAGAATACCAAATCTGCGGGTCAGGGCAGGTCGTTTTGTTGGTGATGGTTGATTTTCAGCCGCTTCCTGGGGAGGGGGATTGTCCAGGGCGGCGTCTTGCGTCTATCTCAGATAGAGAATTATCTTATTACAATATATTCTCAATTGGATATAGTTGAAATGTGTTTGAGGTAGTGATTTCCAAGAGTGCTCGCCGTTGCCTGACGCGTATGCCGGCCAAGACGGCACAGATCATCCGGGGCGAGATCGCCGCGGTGGCAGCGGATCCGCTGGCGCAGCACAATAATGTGACGCCATTGCGTGGAATCGAGGGATTTCGGCTGCGGGTGGGCGATTGGCGAGTTTTGTACCAGTTGGATGTCCCTGCACAAGTCCTGAGAATTACCAATATTTTGCCGCGTGGAGGCGCCTACTCGTGACCAAACCCCAAACCATCACGCTAGCCGGCGAAGCCTATGTTGTCGTTCCCCTTTCCGAATATGAGGAGCTGCGCAACGCCGTTGACGAGGATGCGCGGGATGCTGCCGCCATGCGACGGGTGCTCGAGGATCCTAACGAGGAATCCGTGCCCATCGAGCTGGTGGACCGGCTGCTGGCGGGGGAGAATCCGGTGCGCGCCTGGCGGGAGTATCGCGGCTTGACGGGGGTTGAGCTCGCTGCTGCCGCTGGAGTTGCGGCCTCTTATCTGTCGGCCATAGAGAACCGGAAAAAGCCCGGTTCAATCAACGCCTTAAAGCGCTTGGCCACTGCCCTGCGAGTGGATGTCGACGACCTGATTTGATCCCCGCTCTTGAATTGTTGATTGTTGATTGGGGAGCAATGAGGTCTGATTTTGCCTCAAATCCAAATCCAAATCCGAAATCAAAAATCCACAATCCACAATCCTTCGTGGGTCCTCTCCCCAGCCTTGACAGCCCGTCCGTCTCCCATTAGGGTTAGGCAGCAAGCAGCGTCGGCGACTGCTTGAAGATTCCTCCCGGACGGCCCGGACCGTCGCAAGCACCTGGAGCCAGACGGCCCGGTCACACCCCTCGACACGTGAGCCTGCCCGAACCCCGCGCGACCAAGCCCCGGAGAACCAAGGCGTCCCGTGGAACTGCGCCCTCCGTCTACCCCTTTTCGGCCATCGTCGGCCAGGAGGACATGAAGCTGGCCCTTCTGCTGACGGTCCTCGACTCCCACATTGGAGGCGTGGTGGTCATGGGGCACCGGGGAACCGCCAAGTCCACGGCAGTGAGAGCTCTGGCCGACCTCTTGCCTTCCAAAGTCCGGGTGAAGGACTGCCCCTTCAACTGCGATCCGAATCGGGTTCGGGATCTTTGCCGGGAGTGCCACCAACGCCGGGGGAAGGGCAAGCGCCTGCCCCGGGAGACCTTTGCCGTCCCGGTGGTCGATCTGCCCCTGGGGGCTACCGAAGACCGGGTCTGCGGCAGTCTCGACATCGAGCAGGCCTTGAACCGGGGGGCCAAGGTGTTCCAGCCGGGCCTGCTGGCCCAGGCCCATCAGGGTTTTCTCTACATCGACGAGGTCAATCTGCTCGAAGACTTCCTGGTGGACCTCCTGCTGGATGCAGCCGCCAGCGGTCGCAACCAGGTGGAGCGGGAGGGGCTCTCGGTGAGCCACGCCGCCCGCTTCGTGCTGGTGGGATCGGGCAATCCCGAGGAAGGGGAGTTGCGACCCCAGTTGCTGGATCGCTTCGGCCTGTTTGTGGAGGTCAGGACCCTGGATGACCTGGATGAGCGCATCGAGATCGTGCGAAGACGTCAAGGCTTCGAACAGGATCCCGCCGGGTTCTGCGCCCAGGCGGAACTGCTCCAGGAGGAGTTGCGGCACAAGCTGAAGGCGGCCCTTTCCCGAATCTCCCGGGTCGGTGTGGATCCCGGGTTGCTGCGGGGCATGGCCGAGCTCTGTCTGCGGCTGGAAGTGGCCGGCCACCGGGGGGAGTTGACCCTCTATCGCGCCTCCCGCGCCCTGGCCGCCTGGCAGGGAAGGGAGGTCGTTCTGCCCGAGGATATCCGGCGGGTGGCCGTCATGTCACTGCGCCACCGGCTGCAGAAAGATCCCCTGGAGCCGCTGGAATCGGCTGCCCGGATCGAGCAGGCTCTGGACCGGGTGTTTCCGCTGGAGCCCAAGGATGCCCAGGCGGCCGGCGGTTAGGGGATTAGGACCACTGGTCGTCACTCACGGGACGCCGCGTTTGCCCCCCTCCGGTTCGACGGCGGGCTGGCGCCCTTGTCTCACCGACTCTCCCTCAAGGGGGGAGTCGCAGAAGCCGAGCCGCAGGCGAAGGCTGATGCGGTGGGGGGCATACGCGGCGCCGCAAAGCAGCGCCGGATGGCGAAGGCTGATGCGGTGGGGGTGAACGCCGCGCCACCAGATTGCGGCCGGTGACCACGCCAGGTTGGTTCTACAGTTTCCCGTCCTTTATGGACAACTCTTCGACGGATTTCAATGACCGCTCCCGTTGATCCTTTCGCTTCCGTGGTGGGTCAACCGCTGGCGAAGCAGGCCTTTCTGTTGCTGGCCGTGGAACCTCGTCTGGGCGGCCTGCTGATGGCTTCGCCTTCCGGAACGGGTAAGCGCAGGCTGGTGAAGGCCTTTGCCGCCCTTCTGGAAGCATTGAAGCCCGAGGGCCGGGAAGCGGCGCTGGTGAGGGCTCCCCTGGGAGTGGGCGAGGATCGCCTGCTGGGAGGTCTGGGTCCCGAGCCGGCGGCTGCCGGCCCGCGTTGGCGCTACCGCGAGGGACTGCTGGCCCGGGCCGACCGCGGGGTGCTTCAGGTCGATCACATCAATCTGCTGCCGGAATCCTGCCTGCGCGCCATCGCCTCGGCGCTCGATTCAGGCCGGGTCAGGGTCGAGCGGGAGGGAGTGAGCACCTCCCACCTCGCCAGGTTCTGTCTGGTGGGAACCTACGACCCCGCTGAAGGCCATCCTGCGGCCATCATTCAGGCCCGGGTGGGACTGCTGGTGGACGGCGCCTCTACTGCCGACCTGGATCAGCGGCGACAGGTGCTGGAACTCCTGCAGGGTTTTGAACAGAGCAAGCGGGGTCGGGAACCCGGCGCCGCCGCTGCCGAGCCCGCGGGAACCGACCCACTCCGGGCCGCGGCCGAATCCATCCGGCAGGCCCGGTGCCTTCTGAGCCAGGTCAGCTTCCCCGAAGACGACCTGCGCCGACTGATCTCTGCCGCCGCTCGACTGGGGATGGAAGGACACCGGCTGGACCTGTTCGCCATGCTGGCGGCCCGGGCCCATGCAGCCCTGTGCGGACGCAGCCGGGTATCCGAGGAGGATCTGGAGATGGCCGCCCAGCTGGTCCTGTGGCCTCGTGCTGTGCCGGTGGATGAGGAGCCCCGCTCCGGGCCTCGGCATGAGCAGGCTCAACCCGAGGACGATGGGGCCGTCGAAACCCCGGACTCCGACCCTGGCGCCCGAACCGAAGACCGCTCAATACCCGAGGATGAGTCCCCCATGCCGGTAGACCCCCTCCCCGGAGAGTTTCCCGACGAGATGTTCGGCGGGCTCCCGGCTGCCCGCGCCGCCGGCCGTCGGACGGGGCCCAGAACCCAGAGGCTTCCCGGTTCGCCGGGCAGGGCCTTTCGCAACGACCCGAGGCCGGACCGCAGGCGTTCCATTGCCGTGGCTGCAACCCTGCGGGCGGCGGCTCCCTGGCAGTCCTGGCGCCGGCGGAGGGCAGCCGCGGCCTCCGCCGACGAAAAGGATCGGCGTCCCACCGCCGGGCGCGGACCGCGGGGCGGGGCGGGCGGCCCTATGATCATTCGGGCCTCGGACCTGCGCTTCCGCCGTTTTCGCGGCAAGGCGGGGATCCTCTTTGTCTTCGTGGTGGACGCCAGTGGTAGTATGGCCGTGAACCGCATGGCCCAGGCCAAGGGGGCCATGGCCCGGCTCCTCCAGCAGGCCTACGTCTTTCGCGATCAGGTGGCGCTGGTCCGCTTCGGCGGCGAAGGCGCGGAAACGCTCCTGCCACCCACCCGCAGCCTGCAGCGGGCCAAGCGCCTGGTGGAGGCGCTGCCCGCCTCCGGAGCCACTCCCCTGGCCGCCGGCCTGGTGCAGGCCCTCGGGGTGGCCCGTGCGGCCCGACTGCGCGGTTCTCCCCAACCGGTGCTGCTGATTCTCACCGACGGTCGGGCCAATCGTCCGGCTCGTCCCGCTCCCTCGGGGCTGGGGCCGACCCCGGCCGCCCTGCAGCAGGAACTGCGGCTGCTGGGAACCGAGATCCGCCGAGAAGCCTTGACCGCGGTGGTGGTGGATACCCGGCCCTCCTTCCTGGCCGGGGAGGAGGGCCGGACCCTGGCAGACTGGACCGGCGCTCGCTACCTGCGGCTGCCTTGGACCGACCAGGGGGCGCTGTTTCAGGCGGTGAAGTCGGTGGCCGAGGACGTCCGGGGCTAGTGTTCTGTCTCGGAGATGGCAACCCTGTCTCTGAGACAGGACACCAGGCAGTCGGCTGATGAAAGTGTTTGCGCCAGGCGGAGGGACGACCCCAGCCGGGAGCGGTTCGGTAATGAACGAGGGATCGATGACGAGCGAAGAACGGGACCGCCGGGTATTGGCCCTCTACGAAAGGGTGCTCGAAATCGAGCAGCGCCTCATTCCCACCGGATTGCACACCTTTGGGAATCCCGGCGCCGCGGCCGAGACCGTACACCTGCTGGCCATGGTGGTCTCCTTTCCCCGTCCCGAACTCGGCCTTCCGGCCCTGACCGATCTCATCGCCTCGGGACTGGGATTGCCGCCCTATGACCGTTTGCTGGAGGAGAGCCAGGCCTCCGGGGAGCGGATGCGGGAGCGGGAGTCGGTGGAGAGCCTGACCCGGGAGACCGTCCGTCGCTTGCTGGCGCCGGGAGATCAAACCGAACCGGACACGGCGTTCTGGCTCCAGCAGCGTGCGGGGGTGCCTGCCGATTCGGCGCTGGAGATCCTGGCCTTCCTGTCCAGGCTGAACCTGCGCCTGCAGTCCAACCGGGAACTGGAGGGACTGGTAGCCGCCCTGAGAGGGCACTACCTCGCGCCCGGACCCGGGGGGGACCTGCTGCAGAACCCCGCCATTCTGCCCACCGGCAGGAACACCCATGCCGTCAATCCCTACGCCATCCCCTCGGCCCTGGCCCTCCGCCGGGCCGAGCCCCTGACCCGGGCCCTGCTGGAACGCCACCAGCGGGAGACTGACCGGATCCCCGAGTCCATAGCCATGGTGTTGTGGGGCATCGACAACATCAAGAAAGAGGGAGAGGCGGTGGCCCAGGTGCTCTGGCTGCTGGGGGTGCGGCCGGTGCGCGACGGACTCAACCGGGTGACCGAGGTGGAGGCCATTCCCCTGGAGCAACTGGGACGTCCCAGAATCGACGTGGTCATGACCGTCTCGGGCATCTTCCGGGACCTGTTCGCCTCCACCATGGAGTTGCTGGACCGCGCCGTCAAGCGGGTGGCCGCCCTGGAGGAGCCCCCGGAGCGGAACTTCGTCCGCAAGCACGTCCAACAGCAGATGGCCCGGGACCGGTCCACCTTCCAGGAAGCGGCTACCCGCGTCTTCTCCAACGCCGCCGGAAACTACGGCACCAACGTCAACTTCATGGTGCTGCAGAGCCAGTGGGAGGACGCCAGGGAGCTGGGAGACCTCTTTGTCAAGCGCAAGTGCTTCGCCTACGGGCGCGACGCCCGGGGCCGGCCCATGGAGGGGAAGGAGGCCCAGACGCTGCTGGACAACGCCCTCGCGCGGGTGGAAGCCAGCTATCAGAACATCGACAGCACCGAGGTGGGCATTTCCGACGTGGATCACTACTTCGAGTACCTGGGAGGGGTGACCAAGGCCGTGGAAGAACGGTCCGGCAAGCGGCCCCGGGTCTACCTGTCCGACTCGCTCACCCCCCAATCCAGGGTTCGCACCCTTCAGGAAACGCTGCAACTGGAGAGCCGCACCAAGGTGCTGAATCCCAAGTGGTACGAGGGCATGCTCAAGCACGGCTTCAGCGGCGTGGCCGAGATCGAACACCAACTGACCAACACCTTCGGGTGGTCGGCCACGGCCGATGCCGTCGAGGACTGGATCTACGACGAGGTGGCCGAGACCTTCGTGCTGGACTCGCAGATGCTCGAGCGGTTGCAGAGCCTCAACCCCCACTCGGCCCAGACCCTGGTGGGCCGGCTGCTGGAAGCCTCCGGACGGGGGTTCTGGTCGGCCAGGCCCGAGGTGCTGCGCCGGTTGCGGGAAGTGTTTGCCGGCCTGGAAGACGCGCTGGAAGGAGTTACCCCGTGAAGGATGCAGCCCCGAATCCGGTCCAGGTGGTGGTGTTCTACGTGGGCTCCAGCATTCTGGCGCCGTTGCTCCGGGCCGAAAGCGAGATCCGGGAGCATGGACTGGAGCTGCGCCTGGCCGCCCACAACGGCGGGGCCGCCTGGTCGGAGCCCGAATGGGAGGCGGCTCTGGGGGACCTCGCCGGGGCCGACCTGGTGCTGGTCATGCACCTGACCGATTCGGACAACAGCCGGCGCCTGCTGGAGGCCCTGGACCGCTTCCGCCATCGCCACCACGCCGTGATCGTGTTCAATTGCCTGGCCGATCTGATGGGCCGGACCCGCATGGGCAAGCTGGATCTGGGCCGTCTGATGACCAGCCTCAAGCGATCGGACCGCCGTGCCTCCCGCCCGGCTTCGGGACTGAGCCTGGCTCACCGGCTGGGAACCTGGATGTCGGAGCTGATGTCCCGGAGAGCTGCCTCGCGGTCGGGGAGCGGCCCCCGCTCCAGTGGCGGGCGCTTCCACGCCTACCACAAGCTGGCAGCGCGACTGCCCAGGATCCTGAAGTTCGTTCCCGGCGCCGGGAAACTGAGGGACATCAAGAACTACCTCATCCTCTACTGCCACTTTCTGCAACCCACTCCCAGGAACATTCGCTCCCTGCTGCTGCACGCCGTCAAGCACTACGTGCCGGGCCACGCCACTCTGGCGGCCCCCGATCCGCCCGAGGTGCGGCCCTCCACCGGGCTCTATCACCCGCTGGCTCCCGATCTGTTCGAAAGTTTCAGCGCCTACCGGGACTGGCACAAGGCGGCCACCGGGCGCAGCCTGGATCCCCGGACCACCGTCGGACTGCTGCTGATGCGTCCCCAGATCGTAGGGGAGGCCCGGCGGCACTACGACGGTCTCATTCGAGCCATCGAGTCGGAAGGACTGTCGGTGGTGGCGGCCATCTCCACCTTCATGGACAACCGGGAAGCCTGCCGCGCCTACTTCCTGGAGGACGGTAACGGCGACCCGACGCCCGCCGCAAGCGGCGGTGAAGCACGGCCAAGCCCGCGGGTCAGCCAGATCGTTTCGCTGACCGGATTCAGCTTCGTGGGAGGGCCGGTGATGAACGACACCGAGGCCTCGGTGGAGTTTCTCCAGGAGCTCGGCATTCCCTTCCGTTCCCTGGTCTCACTGGACCTGCAGACCATCGAGAACTGGGAGCAGAGCCGGGTGGGCCTCAATCCGGTGCAGACCGCCATGCAGGTGGCCATCCCCGAGCTGGACGGAGCCACCGAGTCCCGCCTGTTCGGGGGCGTGCGCCACAAGAGCCGCCAGCCTGAACCGCTGACCGAGCGCTGCCGGCTCATTGCCGCCAGGCTGGCGGGCTGGAACCGCCTGCAGACTGCCCCCCGCCACAGCCTCAAGCTGGCCCTGGTGATCTTCTGCTTTCCCCCCAACAAGGGGAACCTGGGCACCGCCGCCGACCTGGACGTTTTCGCCAGCCTGCTGGAGGTGTTGACCCGGCTCCGTGCCGAGGGATATGACATTCCAGGGTTGCAGAGTCCGGAGGAACTTCGCCGCCAGGTCCTGGAAGGCAACTCCCAGGCGTGGGGCACGGTGGCCAACGTGGCCTATCGGATGCCGGTGGAAGAGTATCGGAGCCTGAGTCCCCACGTGGCCGAGATCGAGCGGGAGTGGGGGCCGGCCCCGGGTGTCCTCAACGCTTCCGGCAGGGACCTGATGATTTTGGGCGCTCGTCTCGGAAACGCTTTCATCGGCGTTCAACCCGGCTTCGGCTACGAGGGCGATCCCATGCGGATGCTGGCGGCGCAGGGAGGCACCCCCCACCACGGCTTCATGGCCCTCTACAGCTACCTGCAGAAGGTCTATGGGGCCGACGCCGTCATCCACGTGGGCACCCACGGGGCGGCTGAATTCATGCCGGGCAAGCAGGTGGGGCTCTCCTCCGGCTGCTGGCCCGACCGCCTCCTGGGAGCCATGCCCCACCTCTACATTTACAGCGTCAACAATCCTTCCGAAGGCACCATCGCCAAGCGCCGCACCAGCGCCGAGCTGGTCTCCTACCTCACGCCGCCCCTGGAAAACGCCGGTCTCTACAAGGGCCTGGTGAGCATGAAGGAGCTTCTCAACGCCTACCGAAGCACCCCCAGCGAATCCGAGAAGCGGCAGCTCTTCGCTTCCATCGAGGAGCAGTCCCGGGCGCTGAATCTTTCCTGATCCAGTAAAGCAGCGGCAGCGGGTGATCGTGGCGTGGGGCGGTGTTTCTTTGGGGAAGCGGTGCGTTTCCGAACGGGTGCTTCCTATTCGCCGCATTCGCGGCTAGATTGGTGCTGAACCCATACGACCCCGGGTTGCCACCCGGGGCTACCCTGAGCCGCAGCTACGCAGCTCTATAAGGATGGCCCGTGGGTGGCCTCTCGCCGGGTAACCCACGTCAACCGCAGCTTCGCAGCTCTCCCCTAACCCACAACGCTGCGAGGGGAAACGTGCTTTTCTATTTGGAATAATGCCCCGGGCCAGAGCCCGGGGGGAGTCATCGGAAGATGTCACATAGGGGAGTTGAGCCGCGAACGCGGCAGCAGCAATCCCCTCCCTAGACTCCCTTGGTGCCTCCGGGAGAAGATGGTATTCTGCGGGCCCTGCCGGCCTCCCGGCCGGCTCCATCTTGATCTTCAGGGAGAGTGACGCCCATGGCCACCATGGAAAGAATTTCCGAGAACCTCTACCGTTTTACCGACACCTGCAACGTCTATGTCGTCAAGGACGGCCAGTCGGCGCTGCTGATCGACGCCGGCTCCGGCGCCGTGCTGGACTCCCTGGCGGAGATCGGCTGCACCAAGGTGGAGTGGGTGCTCCACACCCACCATCACCGCGACCAGTGCTGGGGAGATCCCCGGCTCATCGAGGCGGGAGCCAGGCTGGCGGTCCCGCAATACGAGCGCCATCTCTTCGAGAAGGCCGAGCTGTTCTGGCAGACCCGGCGGGTCTACGACAATTACGACGACCGCAACAACTTCCTGACGCTGGCCCGGGATCTTTCGGTCTCCGCCACCTTGAACGACTACGAGGAGTTTGCCTGGCGCAGCTACCGCTTCTACGTGCTGCCGGCCAAGGGGCATACCCAGGGCTCGGTCGTGCTGCTGGCGGAGATCGACGGGCGGCTGGTGGTTTTCAGCGGAGACCTGATGGTGGAAGGGGGCAAGCTCTACCAGCTCCACGCCATGGAATACACCTATGGAGACATGACGGGCGCCCTCTTCACCCTGCAGTCCATCCAGGCTCTGAGAGACGCGCTCAGCGGGGAGGTGGTGGGAGGGCGTTCCCACGCCGTCTCGGGGACGCCCCTGGGACTACCCTCCCACGGAGGGCCGATCGAAGATCCGCTGGGCGACATCGACCGGCTGGAGAAGTCCCTGGTCCAACTGGTCTCGCTGGGGCGTGGAATGCGGGTCGGCGGGAGGGAGAGCATTCCCGAAATGCTCTACCTGCCCGAGCCCAGGTTCGTGGAGCTGTCCAAGCATCTCCTCTGGGGGGGCTCCTGGACCTGTTCCTTCTTCTACGTGATCCTCTCGGATTCGGGGAAGGCGCTGTTCGTCGACTACGGCCACGCCTTCCATCCCCACATGCACACCTTCGCCGACCACAACGGGCTGGAGGTCATGCGGTTTATCGAGCACCACCTCAAGCAGCTCCGCAAGGAGTACGGCGTGCACACCCTGGACCTGGTGATTCCCACCCATATCCACGACGACCACACCTGCGGCATCCCGCACCTGCAGCAGTTCTACGGCACCCGCTGCTGGGCCCTGGATGCGGTGGCCCAGGTTCTGGCCGACCCGGCCGCCTGGAGCTCCACCCCCTGCACCTTTCACAAGCCCATCCGCATCGACCGGACCCTGAGCGACCGGGAGCGTTTCGACTGGGAGGAGTACACCTTCGACATCCACTTCGCACCCGGCCAGACCGAGTACCACTCGGTTCTGAGCGGGGAGATCGACGGCCAGTGGGTGGCCTTCACCGGCGACAACTATTTCCTGCAGGAAGTGCTGGTGAGCGGCAAGGTGGAGACCAGACCCTTTCAGACCACGGTGCTGCGCAACAGCTTTCAGCTCGGCATGCACCACCGCTGCATCGAGGTCATGAACCAGGTGGCCCCCGACCTGATCTGTCCGGGTCATATTGGAGTCTGGAAGTGCGACCCCTCGCTGCTGCGGGAGTACTCGGACTTCATTCACCGCAAGGAGCGGGTCTTCCGGAAACTGGTGGCCGAGCCCAGCGACAGCTACATCGACCTGTTCTGGGCGCGGATGCTGCCCTACCTGGCCCAGGTCAAGCCCGGCCAGTCCCTGGAATACCGGCTGCTGCTCCGCAACAACCTGGAAACCGAGGCCACCTTCCAGGCCCGCCTGCTCCCTCCCGACGGGTGGAGCGCCGGCGGCGAGTTCACCGAGCTTACCCTGCCGGCCGCGGGGAAGGGCGAAATCCAACTGGCCGCCACCGCCCCGGAAGCTGCCGACGGGGTGCGACGCCTGATGACCGCGGAGATCGCGCTGGACGGTGTCTCCCAGGGACCGGTGGCGGAAGCCCTGGTGACGGTGGCGGAGTGAGGCCCGACGCTAATCGGTCTCGACCGTGACCCGGGTCTTCACCGAATTGGCGATGAAGCACTGCCGGTGGGCCATGGCGTGCATCTGCCGGAACTGCTCCGGCGACGGTGCCTGCTCGCCCCCGAAGACGATCTTGGGCCTCAGGCTGACCCGGGTCAGTGCGAAGCGCCCCTCCGCATCCCGTTCCAGGTGGCCGACCGGCCGGTCGCTGTAGGAATCCACGACGAAGCGCCGCTTGGCCGCGATGGCCAGGAAGGTCAACAGGTGGCAACTGGAAAGGGCGGCTATCAAGGCCTCTTCCGGATCCACGCAGGCCGGGTTCCCCAGAAAGCCCGGGGAGGCCGAAGCCGCCACCTCGGCCCCTCCGTCGAAGACCCACCGGTGGTCCCGGTTGTAGCTCCGATAGGTAAAATCCGCGGATTCACGCTGCCATTGCAGCTCGACATGATGTTGAGACATGGGCGTATTCCTTAGTCGTTCGGCATGAAGGGTCCGTCATTTTTCCGCTGCTTCGTATGCTAGCACGCAATCATCCAGTGGCTGCGACGGGTGCACGTCGGATTCTTTAGAAGTCGCCGGCCGGACATGCCTTCTCCGTGCAGCCGCATGGCATCCCCCGGGAGCGCGGGCGTCCCGCCCGCATCCTTTTTCTGCCAACCCGCCCTCCCCCTCGAGACCGAGCTCCAGGAACAATTGCCGCCACCGTGAAAATTTCACAATTATTGTGACAACCGGCCAGGATGTTGGCCAGTAAGTATTTCTGCATGATAGGCTTCCCTGTTTGCTCACGTTCACAATTCGTAAGACACGGTGTTCCGAGCCATCGTTTCTTGTCTCATTGCGGCATGCTGAAAGCAAAGACAGCGGTATTCCCGATCATGCCAACACGGCCTTTCAGGAAACTCTCTGGTTTTATTCTGGGGCTCGCCGCCTTGGTTCTGATCGCGCAGTCCTCCGCAACCGCGCAAGGCATCTGCGACCGAACTTCGCAGGTGAGGGACAAACTGCTGGAAATCACCGGGGTCTCGGAATGCGAGGACGTCACCTCGACGCATCTTAAGGAAGTGACGGAGTTGAATCTTACCGGGGCCGGCATCACTGCTCTTCAAGAGGGAGATTTCAGCGGGCTGACCAACTTGAATGAGCTGGAGTTGTCCGAGAATTCGCTGACCACCTTGCCCGAGAAGGTTTTCAGCGGATTGACTAATCTGGAGTACCTCTGGTTGGACAACAACTCCACCCTGACCAGCCTGACCGCCGGCATCTTCAGCGGACTAACCAATCTGAAGTGGCTGGAATTGTTTGACAACTCCATCACCAGCCTGCCTGTCGGCATCTTCAGCGGACTGACCAACCTGACTGATCTGACTCTAACTGACAACTCCCTGACATTCTTGCCCGAGGACATCTTCAGCGGACTGACCAACCTGACTGATCTGAGTTTGGGCGGAAACTCCCTGTCCACTCTTCCTGAGGACATCTTCAGCGGATTGGGTAATTTGGACTGGCTGAATTTGTACGACAACTCCCTGGCGAGCTTGCCCGAGGAGATCTTCAGTGGACTATCCAAACTCCGTATTTTGAATTTGTTCAAGAACTCCCTCACCACTCTCCCCGAGGACCTCTTTAGCGGACTGGGCAACCTGAAACAACTCTCACTCTATGACAACGATCTGACCCAACTTCCCGCGACCGTCTTTAGCGGCCTGGACGCCCTGGAACTGTTGCGCCTGAATGGAAACCGTTTCAATAACCTACCCGCCGGAATCTTCGATGACGTCGTGGATACGCTTGGTTCAAATACCAGCGGCAATGGTCTCTCCGTCGACTCTTCCCTGAAAGCCACCCTGAGCTTCGCTTCGACCGCACAGACCGCTTCCGAAGGGACTGCCGTGCAGGTGAGCGCGACTCTGAGCCGGGCGCTGCCGGTGGCCGTGCGGGTGCCCTTCACCATCGGAGGCAGCGCCGGCGATGACGACTACGAGGAGTTGTCGCCGGCTGCCGACAGTGGGCTGCTGTTTCTGGCGGGGGAGACGAGCAAGGAGATCACCTTCACGCTGTCGGAGAACAATGACAACCAGGTGGAGACCCTGGTCCTGACGCTGCCCCAGCTCTCGGGCATCGGGTTGCGGCGCTCCGACGGCACCGGTGCCGATGCTCCTCACCTGAAGACCGAAAGTCTTCTCAGCCGCTCAGCCGCCAGTTCCACCCATACGGTCACCATACCCAAGCCTGCGGGGGGCATCTGCAACCGAACTGCCGAGATTCGGGACAAGCTGCTTGAGCTCACCGGCGTCACGGGATGCGGGAATGTCGCCTCGACCCATCTGGAGGGAGTCACAAGCCTGATTGTTTCGCAATCCTCCATCAGTTCCCTCAAAGCAGGGGACTTCAGCGGACTGACTCAACTGATAAATCTGAAGTTGGACAACAACTCCCTGACGAGCTTGCCCGTGGGAATCTTCAACGGGCTGAGCAACCTGCAGGAACTGGACCTGCGATCCAACTCGCTGAGCGCCGTACCCGCGGGCATCTTCAGCAGTCTGAGTGCCCTGCAGTTTCTGTCCCTGACCAACAACCGGCTCAGCACCTTGCCCGCAGGGATCTTCAGCGGGTTGAGCAACCTGATTCGAGTGGGGTTGAGCAGCAACTCCCTGACGAGCTTGCCGGCTTCGATCTTCAGCGGACTGAGCAACCTGCAAACGCTGTATTTAGGCAGCAACTCCCTGACCAGCCTGCCGGCTTCGATCTTCAGCGGTCTTGGCAACCTGGAACGTCTGCATTTCTCGGGCAATCCACTGACATCAATACCCGTGACGGTCTTCAACGGACTTGATTCTCTCGAAAACCTACAGATGGGTGCCATCTCCCTGACCAGCTTGCCCGCGGGGATCTTCGACGACATCCTGGATACGCTCGGTGCCGATTCGAGTGTCGTCGGGCTCTCCATGGACCTCTCCTTGAAGGCCACCCTGAGCTTCGCTTCGACCACGCAGACAGCTTCCGAGGGGGCAGCCGTCCAGGTGAGCGCAACTCTGAGCCGTTCGTTGCCTGTAGCGGTTAGGGTGCCCTTCACCATCGGCGGCAGCGCCAGCGATGACGACTACGAGGAGCTGTCGCCGGCTGCCGACAGCGGGCTGCTGTTTCTGGCGGGGGAGACGAGCAAGGAGATCACCTTCACCCTGTCGGAGAACAATGACGACCGGGAGGAGACCCTGGTCCTGACCCTGGCCCAACTCTCCGGCATCGGGTTGCGCCGGTCCGACGGCACCGGGGCCGATGCTCCCTACCTGCAGACCCATCGCCTTCTCAACCGTTCAGCCACCAGTTCCACGCACGCCGTCACCATACCCAGACCTTCAGGGGGCATCTGCGACCGCACTTCCGAGGTGAGGGACAAGCTGCTGGAACTGACCGGCGTCTCGGGATGCGCGAACGTCACTTCGACCCATCTTGAGGGAGTGACCAGCCTGGATCTTTCCGATTCCTCCATCAGCGCCCTTCAGGCGGGGGACTTCAGCAGACTGACTCAACTGACCCGTCTCAAGTTGGACGACAACTCCCTGACCGGCCTGCCCGCAGGGATCTTCAGCGGACTGAATAGTCTGCGGGAACTAGACCTGCGGTCCAACTCGCTGAGCGCCTTGCCCCCGGGAATCTTCGACGACATTCTGGATACACTCGGCGGCAATTCCGGCGTGGACGGGCTCTACCTGGACTCTTCGCTCAAAGCCACCTTGAGCTTCGCTTCGACCGCACAGACAGCTTCCGAAGGTGCAGCCGTTCAGGTGAGTGCAACTCTGAGCCGTGCGCTGCCGGTGGCCGTACGCGTGCCCTTCACCATCGGCGGCAGCGCCGACGATGGCGACTACGAGGGATTGTCACCGGCTGCCGACAGCGGACTGCTGTTTCTGGCCGGGGAGACAAGCAAGGAGATCGCCTTCACCCTGTCGGAGAACGATGACAACCGGGAGGAGACCCTGGTCCTGACGCTGGCCCAACTCTCCGGCATCGGGCTGCGACGATCGGACGGCAGCGGGAGCGATGCTCCCCACCTGGAGACCGAAGGTGTTCTGAGTCGTTCAGCCACAAGCTCCGAACACACGGTCACCATTCCCAAGGCTTCAGGGGGCATCTGCGACCGCACTTCCGAGGTGCGGGACAAGCTGTTGGAGCTGACCAGCGTCTCGGGATGCGCGAACGTCACCTCCACCCATCTTGAGGGAGTGACCAGCCTGGATCTTTCCAATTCCTCCATCAGTTCCCTTCAGGCAGGGGACTTCGGCGGACTGACTCAACTGACCCGTCTGAAGTTGGACAACAACTCCCTGACCACTCTGCCCGCAGGGATCTTCAGCGGGCTGAGCCGTCTGCAGGAACTGGACCTGCGATCCAACTCCCTGAGCAGCTTGTCCTCCGGGATCTTCGACGACTTGCTGGATACCCTGGGCGGCAATTCCGGCGTGGACGGGCTCTACCTGGACTCTTCCCTGAAAGCCACCCTGGGTTTCGCTTCGACCGCGCAGACCGCTTCCGAAGGTGCAGCCGTGCAGGTGAGTGCAACTCTGAGCCGTGCGCTGCCGGTAGCGGTGCGGGTGCCCTTCACTATCGGCGGCAGCGCCGACGATGACGACTACGAGGGATTGTCGCCGGCTGCCGACAGCGGGCTGCTGTTTCTGGCGGGCGAGACGAGCAAGGAGATCGCCTTCACCCTGTCGGAGAACGATGACAACCAGGAGGAGACCCTGGTCCTGACGCTGGCCCAACTCTCCGGCATCGGGCTGCGACGATCGGACGGCAGCGGGAGGGATGCTCCTCACCTGAAGACCGAAAGTCTTGTCAGCCGCTCGGCGGCCACCTCCACGCACACCCTCACCATACCCGAGCCTGCAGGGGGCATCTGCGACCGCACGACCCAGGTGCGTGACAAGCTGCTGGAGCTGACCGGCGTTTCGGGATGCGCGAAGGTCACCTCCACCCATCTTGAGGGAGTCACCAGGCTGGATCTTGGGCTTTCCTCCATCAGCGCCCTTAAAGCGGAGGACTTCAGTGGGCTGACCAGACTGGAAGAACTGCTGCTCAACGATAACTCCCTGACCATGCTCCCCGAGGGACTCTTTAGCGGATTGAGTCGTCTGAAGCTGTTGGAGTTGAGCGAAAACTCTCTGAGCGCGCTTTCTCAGGGGATGTTTCAAGGGCTGGGCAGCCTGGAATCACTGAGTTTGTGGAACAACTCCCTGCCCAGCTTGCCCGTGGGAATCTTCAGAGGTCTGAGCAACCTGACGTTTATCGGTGTTCATCGCAACGCTCTCCGCACCTTGCCCGAGGACACCTTCAGCGGATTGGGCAAACTGGAGTGGCTGAGGTTGGGTGACAACCGCTTCAACACCTTGCCCGCGGGAATCTTCAGCGGACTGGGGAACCTTCGGCGGCTGGAGTTGGGTGCCAACAACTCCCTCAGAACCCTGCCTGGGGACATCTTCAGTGGCCTGAGCAATCTGGAAACCCTGTTGCTTGCGAGCAACGGACTCACCCAACTGCCCGACGGTATCTTCAGGGGGCTCCACAAACTGAAAACGTTGCAGATGGGCGGAAACTCCCTGGGGACCCTCCCCAAGGGAATCTTCGACGACGTCCTGAACACGCTTGGTTCCGACCCGCGCCTCAACGGGCTGCAGGTGGATGCCGATCTCAAGGCCACCCTGAGCTTCGCTTCGACCGGGCAGACAGCATCCGAGGGGATAGCCGTCCGGGTAAGCGCGACTCTGAGCCGCGCGCTGCCGGTGGCGGTGCGGGTGCCCTTCACCATCGGGGGCAGCGCCGCCGATGACGATTACGAGGGCTTGTCGCCGGCTGGGGACAGTGGGCTTCTGTTTCTGGCGGGGGAGACGAGCAAGGAGATCGGCTTCACCCTGTTGGAGAACAGGGACAACCAGGAGGAAACCCTGGTTCTGACCCTGGCCGAACTCTCCGGCATCGGTCTGCGCCGATCCGACGGAACCGGGGCCGATGCTCCCCACCTGGAGACCCATCGTCTTCTCATCCGTTCGGCCGCCAGTGCCACCCACACGGTCACCATTTCCCGGTATACGGAGGGCATTTGCGACCGCACGGCGCAAGTACGGGACGAGTTGCTGGAAGTCACCGGAGTAGAGCTCTGTGCAGACGTGAGCGAGGATCATCTGGCCGAAGTGGCCGAACTGAAACTGTCCGCCTCCGGCATCGCCTCCCTGAAACCACAGGACTTCCAGGGATTGAGCAAACTGCAGACGCTATTCCTGTCCTCCAATGCGCTCAGCAGCCTCCCTGCAGGAATCTTCAACGGACTGAGCGGCCTGCAGAGTCTGCTGCTGGATCACAACTCACTGCAAACCCTGCCGCCAGGAGTTTTCATCGGTCTGAATGCCCTAAGGAATCTGTGGCTGAACAACAACTCCCTGACCCGGTTGCCCGCGGGGATCTTCGACGACCTGCTCGACACTCTGGGTTCCACACCCGGATCCACCGGACTCCAACTGGATTCATCCCTGAGGGCCGAACTGGCCTTTGCTTCGACCGCTTCGACCGGTTACGAAGGAACAACCGTACGCGTGAGAGCGACTCTGAGCCGTGCACTACCGGTAGCGGTGCGAGTGCCCTTCACCATCGGTGGCAGCGCCACCGAAGACGATTACGTGGGGCCGTCGCCCGCTCCGGACAGCGGGCTGCTGTTTCTGGCCGGGGAGACCAGTAAGGAGATCGCATTCACCCTGTCGGAGGAGGACGACGACCAGGAGGAATCCCTGGTCCTGACCCTGGCCGAACTCGTCGACATCGGGCTGCGGCGATCCGACGGCACCGGGACGGACGCTCCTTTCCTGAATACCGAACGATTGCTCATCCGCTCCGCTGGGAACTCCGAGCACACCGTCACCATTTCCGATAGTGAGTTGGTTGAAGGGTTCTGCGATCGCACGCCCCAGGTGCGGGACAAGCTGCTGCAGATCACCGGAGTGGTTGTTTGCACCGAAATGACAGTAGAGCAACTGGCCCAGGTGACCGGTCTGGATCTCAGGAAATCCGGAATCACCGCATTTCAGGCGGAAGACTTCAGGGGACTGGTTTCGCTGCAGGTTCTCGACCTGGAAAAAAATAAAGTTGGCAGCTTGCCCGAGGGAATCTTCAGTGGCCTCAGCTCCCTGCAGTTCCTGGACCTGACCAATACCAAACTCCGCAGCTTGCCGGTGAGTGTCTTCAACGAACTGGTTTCGCTGGAAACCCTGCTGTTAAACGTCAACTCCCTGCGCACTCTGCCGCTGGGGGTGTTTAGCGGACTGAGCAATCTGCAACAGCTGAATCTGGGCTCAAACCGGCTGAGTACGTTACCTGATGGGATCTTCAGCGGTCTGAGCTCGCTGCAGTTTCTGTTCCTGGGCGGCAATCGACTCGGCAGTCTGTCCGAGGGGATCTTCAGCGGGTTGGGGAACCTCGTGCGGTTGGGGTTGACTGGCAACTCCTTGAGTCAATTGCCCGAGTCAGTATTCGGTGGTCTGAACAACCTGAGATACTTGCACTTAAGCAGCAACTCCCTGCATTCCTTGCCCGCGGGTATCTTCAGCGGTCTGGGCAATCTGGAAAACCTGGATCTCAATGGCAACCCCTTGAGCAGCTTACCCGTGTCGGTTTTCAACGGCTTGAACTCGCTCGAATCATTGCAACTCGCCGCGACCTCCCTGAACAGCTTACCTGCGGGGATCTTTGACGATGTGCTCGACACTCTGGGTTTGGCACCCGTTCTTACGGGACTCCTTCTGAACCCTCACCTGATGGCCAGCCTGGCCTTCGACTCGATTGCACAGACTGCTTCCGAAGGAACAACCGTGCAGGTGACCGCAACTCTCAGCAGGGAGCTGCCGGTAGCCGTGCGCGTGCCCTACAGTCTCAGCGGCAGTGCCACCGAAGACGATTACGAGGGGCTGTCTCCTGCTCCGCAGAACGGACTCCTGTTTCTGGCCGGGGAGACTAGCAAGGGGATCACATTCACACTGATGGAGAACGATGACAACCAGGAGGAAACCCTCGTCCTGACCCTGGGAGAACTCTCCGATATCGCTTTGAGGCGAGCCGACGGCACCGGGCCTGACGCTCCCCACCTTGACGGAGAATCGCTGCTCGTCCGTCCCGCCGAGGGATCCATGCAAGTCGTCACCATCCAGGATACCGAGGGAGGCATTTGTGATCGCACGACTCAGGTACGGGACAAGCTGCTGGAGATCACGGCGTCTCCGCAATGCGAGGAGGTGACCGCCGAACAGTTGGACCAGGTGACGGAACTGAAACTATCCGATTCCGGCATCAGTACCCTTCAACCGCAGGACTTCCAGGGACTGAGCAAACTGCAGAACCTGGTGCTGTCCTCCAATGCACTCAGCGACCTCCCCCTGGGCACCTTCAACGGTCTGAGTTCCATGCGGAATCTGCTGCTGGATCACAATTCCCTGTACACCCTGCCGGCGGGGCTCTTCCGCGGGCTGAGCGACGTAAGAAACTTGTGGTTGAACGGCAACTCCCTGACGCGCTTGCCCTCAGGGATCTTCGACGACATGCTCGGCACTCTGGGTTCGACACCCGGTTCCGCGGGACTCCTGCTGGATTCCTCTCTGAAGGCCAGCCTGGCATTCGCTTCGACCGCACAGACTGCCGGCGCGGGAACCACAGTGGAGGTCAAGGTAAGGCTGAGCCGGGCCTTGCCGGTGGCCCTGCGCGTGCCGTATCACTTGGGCGGCAGCGCCGGCAGCGACGACTACACCCACCTGTCCCCCTCTCCTTCCGAAGGTCTGCTGTTTCGCGCCGGATCGACCGACACGGAAATCGTCCTGACCCTTGGAGCCAGTGCCGGGATCGAAGACAAGACTGTCGTCCTGACCCTGGGAAATCTCTCCGACATCGGGTTGCGTCGCTCCGACGGGACGGGCTCCGACGCTCCATACCTCGGATCCGAAACCCTCCTGGAGCGGCCTGAAACGGGCTCGGTGCACACCATAACGGTTGCCCGCACCGATACCGGTCCGGTGAAGGCCGTGTTCGTCCCCGTCATACTGTCCCTGGGCGGAGTGAATGCCTCGTTCTTCACTTCCGAGATTACCTTGATCAACCGCGGGTCCGACCAGGTCGCACTCAATTACCTGTATACGGCCCATGCGGGAGGAGGCAGCGGGAGGGCTTCCGAGGTGATTGCTCCCGGCCGCCAGAAAATTGTGCCCGATGCCTTCGAGCACCTCAACAACCTCGGAATTCCCGTGCCGCGCCATGGGAAACGTCTCGGGACGCTGAGAGTGGAGGTGCCTGTTTCATCCAATGTAGGCGTGCTGGTCCGGACCACCACCAATGTTCCCGACGGCCGCGCCGGGCTGGCCTATCTGGGGATCCCGGAGGAGGAGGGATTCGAGGAAGCGGTCTATCTGTGCGGTCTGCGTCAGAATCAACAGGATCGCTCCAATGTGGCCTTCCAGAACATGGGGGCGCCGGAAGAGGGAGCGATCACCCTGAGAACCACGGTGTATTCGGGGGATGTATCCGACAGGAGACCCCGCGTGCTGAGGGACGTGAGGCTGGCACCGGGCGAGTTCCACCAGTTCAATAAGGTGCTGGGTGTGCTGGGCAGTACCGCCAACGGCTACGTGAAGGTGGAGCGTGTGGAAGGTACGGCGTCCTTCTACGCCTACGGGGTTATTAACGACCAGGCGAACTCGGACGGCTCGTTCGTCTTTCCGGTCACGGCCGGCTCTCTGGAAAGGACCGCGGGGCAGACCTTGCCGGTAATTGTGGAGACAAGCGAGTTCACCAGCGAGCTGACGGTGACGAACTTCTCCGAGGAGCTCAGGACGCTTTTTTTCCGCTTTGTGGCAGAGGGGATTCGGACTGACGACATGACGACCGGCTTCGGCATAACCCTGAATGCCGGCCAACAGGCGATCATTGCGGATGTAGTGAATGAGTTGCGCCGTCAGGGTGTAGCCGGGTTGGGATCGACTCGAGGCTTCTACGCGGGGCCTTTGTTTGCGGAGGCGGAGGGCGGGGATATGAGCGGCGTCGTGATCGGGGCCAGGACGGGATCTCAAGGAGGAGGCGGGCAGTACAGCGTCTTCTACACGGCGGTGCCCGCGGGTGAGGGCTTCGAAGAAACCGCATGGGTGTACGGCCTGAAGCAGGACGAGGAAAACCGTAGCAACCTGGCTCTGGTCAACACCGGGGAAGTGGGAGACAGTGAGAGCGTCTTCCTTATCGAGATCTACGACGGCGAGACGGGGCTGCTGGCGCAGACCGTGGTTACCAGGCCGATTCCGGCCGGGCACTGGCATCAGTTCGACGGCATCCTGGGAAACTATGCTCCCGAGACCCGGCAGGGTTATGTCCGGATCCTGAAGGTCTCCGGGGAGAACCCGTTCCTGGCCTATGGGGTAGTCAACGACGGAGGGGCTCCGGGAGCGCGTAGCGGCGACGGCGCCTATGTGCCGGCTCAGGAATGAGGGATGTTGCAGCCTGGGCAAGAATCTCAATCAATCCCCCCTGGAGGAGCAGGAGGGATGAAAGGAGGCGCCACCCGGGAGCGCGGGTGGGCTTCATCCTCTGACGCCGTCGCACGATCCGGAGCCGACCTTACCCCCCACCGCATCAGCCTTCGCCTGCGGCTCGGCTTCTGCGACTCCCCCTCAAGGGGGGAGTGATTC